>JAUYEO010000169.1 GCA_030689795.1 Desulfobacterales bacterium
TACTATTATTACTGGTAAATAATTTTATTGAAATGTTCTCAGTATTAAGGCACACTGTAAAAAAATAATTTTTTCCGTCATGTTTTATCAAAAAACGTCATCCTAATTGCGCCTAACTTTGTATCTTACTGCGGGGTTCGATGAGCTAAGGGGCGCGGCGGCTTTTTAGCCGCGACCCTCTTGAGCGACGGGTTAGATACTGCGCTTGTTTTTCAAAGACAAGCAGACCTTGTTGGCTCTCAAACATTGCGGCATCTCTGAAGTATGTGCGTGCTTCTCTTTCCAAGCCCAGCCTTTCCGCCACCCGTTTCAAATCAATACGGCTAAGCACATCGATAGTAACAGGTCTTTTTGCATCAAAGAACACGAGGGAATGAAGGAACCGCTTGGTGATGTCGGAATTGAGCAGAAGGCACATGAGAGTTGCTTCCTCCTCGGAACTGCACGGGATGGAGTAACAGGTATCGTCT
This sequence comes from Desulfobacterales bacterium, assembly GCA_030689795.1. GTDB lineage: Bacteria > Desulfobacterota > Desulfobacteria > Desulfobacterales > RPRI01 > RPRI01. The sequence goes on from JAUYEO010000169.1 coordinate 471, forward strand.
AAAACCACCGGCTTGTTCTTGTGCTTTCCGACGACTACGAATCGGCAATTCTTATAGAGGCCGGAGATCGCCACCTTCCATGGAGAAAAAGTATAGTCTCCGACGCCGAATACAGAGAACTGCGGTCGCTTCTGATAGATTATGCTCTGACGCCGATCCAGAGCCTCCGCGTGACTCAGCAGGTAAGCCCACGTCTTCGGAGCGGTTCTCGCAATAGACGCCGTGTCATCACCGGGCTTGCGTTGAGTAACAAGAACAGAGCGTTTCGGTATAAGCCTGTCATTGGCGAGGTCGGAAGACTTCAACAACGGATAGAGGTAGGTCGGTTCAATCCTGACCTGTTCACCAGAACCGTTGACCAGTGTGTCGCCGGACTTACTGAATTCCATGACGGAAGCCGCATCGTGTTTCACGCCAGAGCGCCATGTATAATAGGCAATACCGTCGAGATCGCGCAGCCGTTGATATTCGTCAACATCCGCGACTAGGTTTTTACCGACCAAGCCGAATGTCGTCAATTTATTATCGAAAGAAAGGTCTGCATATACTCCTGCCTTGGACAACAGGTCCGGCACACCCATGTGAACAACAAGCAAACAGGCATCAACCGAAACGCCGAAGTGCAATGCAGCGTCTATCAAATGAAGGCTTGCCCTGCCGATATTAAACTGATGGAGCCAGCCGTGGCGGAGCACTTTCCGAGCGGTTGAAGTCTTACAAAGCATGGCCAGACTGCCGTGCCGTCCATTAAGAGCTTCGAGGAGTTTGATCAACATCCATTCTGAAATGTCGAAGTTGGCCTTGCCGGTCTTCGCGGCAAAACCGACGTGATTTTGGAAGTTTGTTTTCTCAGGAAGATTGTCACTTCTCAAGACCCCAAGCGCGGCATTGGTAACCCATGGAGGATTTCCAAGAACAAGTATTTCACCGCGAAACGTCGCAAAGAACTCTTTCCAATTGTAGGTGAAGAAATCCTGTCGAGCCACATGCCAATGAACGCCACTTGCATCATGGACTTTATTTCGCAAATCCAAAACATAAGCATCATTAATGTCGAAAGCGAATATTTGGCGCACTTTGGAAAAAACATCATGTGCCGCAAGAACAAAACTGCCGTGGCCACACGTCGGTTCTACAATAACGGATGGTGAAATACCCGCGTAGCGGAGGAAGGTCGTAACAGCGACAGCCAAATCGCGGGGCGTCTGAAAATCTCCGAATTCTATTTTAGTCTTTTTGATTGTCATGCGATGCGCTGTACGCCGGTGACTTTGCCGGCCTGCTCAATGACCCGGGCGTACTGAAGCCTCCATTGAAGAGCGTTTGAGATGGTCAGATAGCCGACTTTGGGTATGGTTTTGAGGATTTCTTTCGCCAATTCCGTGGCCTGAATCTCGTCCACCGGCAAAAAACGCTCCGTCATAAAAGCAACAAGATCATCAGCGTTGCCGTTATTGTCCAATATTTTAAGGAGTCCTGTCGTAGTCTGAAAGTCCCCGGTCTGGCCACTTTCGATAAAAATAACGTGTTTGATATCCAAAGTGGCAGTGCGTGTTTTCCGCTCGTCCTTCTTGTCGTAGACGAAAACCAATAGAGAGTAACCGAGTCCATATATTTTCTGTCGGGCGGACTTAAAAGGGCAGGAGGATTGTGGTTGCCGGATACTGGTCACCTTTATGTCTATATCTAGTTTGGGGAAGTCTATCCCTTTCGCTGAGGAACCTCGTGCGTACTCGTATTTTTTCTGTAGCGCTTCCTGGAACTTATGTTCCAGATAGGTCCCGACGGCTTTGCCGTCCGTCACACCGAAAAGTGATTTCTCTTTGTGCCCTGATTCCCGATCAGCAAAGGCTTTTGCTTCTGTTTTCAGAAGTTGGACGGTAAGTTTTTGCATATCATTCTCCCGATATTGGTAATAGGCGGAAAGCTTTCCATCTATGGCCTATATACGATGGAAAATATTCCCATATATTGTTGTATTATCAATAAAACACGAAAAATACACCATTAAATTTTCCACGTTTTAACGATATTGATTGTTACCATGGAAATCAAGAATAAATTTACACCAGATCCCAAAAGAAAACTTATGGATCAGGTGCGACAGGTTCTGAGATATCATCATTATTCGATGAGCACTGAAAAGACCTACTGTGACTGGATAAGCAAAGTCAAAAGGAAAATAGACCTGAGTTCAGCCCGAACCACCTCATCTATCTTTACAAAAACAAATAGTTGTGCAATAATAAATCATCAATCACCCTTTATGAACTCGTAACAAGGCATCACCCTTAATCAAAACATATTCTTTATCAGCCAGGCTTGTTTATTATGCTTCGAGAGCTTTCCATAAGAAACTTTGCAATAATAGACGATCTGAATATCCGCTTTTCAGACGGCCTGACCGTTTTAAGCGGGGAGACGGGCGCGGGCAAATCCATCATAATCAATGCCGTAAATCTTCTGCTTGGAAGCAGGGCAACCGCCGCAATGGTCAGAACCGGCGCTGAAACGGCGGAGCTTGAAGCCCTGTTCGAAATTGCACCGGAAAGCAAAGCTGCCCGACTTATGCTGAATCAGGGATATGATCCTTCCGAAGGGCTGCTTATCAGAAGAATTATATCAAAAAATGAGCGTCACAGGATATATATAAACGGAAGGCTTTCAACGATTCAGATTTTAGACTCGGTAACCGAGAATCTTGCCAGCATTTCAGGGCAGCACGCGCACCAGGGCTTGCTGAAAGAGGAACAGCATCTTTTAATCCTCGACCAGTTTGCCGGCCTTATGCCGATGCGAAACGAACTGGCCGGACTTTACAATGAAATAGTTCCTCTTGTTAAAAAGCTGAAAGAGCTTAATTCGGTAAAAGATCGCCGCACCGAGCAGATCGAATATCTTTCGTATCAGAAAAAGGAGATAATTGATGCGGCAATTAAACCGGGGGAGGATGTGTCTCTTGAGCAGGACAGAACAAGGCTGAAAAACAGAGAAACCCTTTTTGAGGCTGTGAACGGCAGCATCGAGGAGCTTTACAGCGCCCAGGGATCGGTAACCGAGCGGCTCGGAATTGTCAGAAAGAATCTTAATAAGGCGAGCCGGCTTGATCCGGAGCTTTCTTCAAAGGAAGTGTCTGTTGCTGAAGCCGTCTATAGTATCGAAGAGACCGCAAACTCTCTCAGGGCCTATCTTGCAAAAATCGAAACGGATGAAAAGGTACTTGAGGCGGTTGAGGCGCGCATTGATGTTTTAAACAAATTGAAGCGCAAATACGGTGGATCTCTCCAGGCGGTTTTTGAACAGCTTGATGCCATCCGGATGGAACTTTCCGGAATCGAAAATCTCTCCGAAACGATTGATGAAACGCAGAAAAAACTTGTCGGGCTGCATAAGGAGCTTGCTGCCTGCGCAAGAGAGCTTTCTGGAAAAAGGAGAGAAAGCGCAAAGGATTTTGCTTTAAAAGTGGAAAAAGAGCTTTCAACACTTAAAATGCCCCGCACAAAATTTGAAGTATCCCTGCAAACCCAGCCGACTTCAGACAGTGCCGATTTGTTTTTTACAACCGCCGGCAGCATCATAAATGAAACCGGGATCGACAGAGCTCTGTTTCTGATCGCTCCGAATGTGGGAGAGGCTTTAAAGCCTCTCTCCGGCATAGCCTCCGGAGGAGAGCTTTCAAGAGTTATACTCGCATTAAAGGCTCTGCTTGCAGGGACCGAATCGGTTGAGACGATTGTTTTTGATGAGGTTGACGCAGGCATCGGGGGTGGTGTCGCCGAGGTTGTCGGAAGAAAAATGGCATCCCTTGCCCGGCATCACCAGATAATATGCATTACCCATCTTCCGCAGATTGCAAAATTCGGCGATCATCATTTAAGAATTTCGAAACATGTATCAGGAGGAAGAACAAGAACAACAATTACGCCGCTGGCTGAAAATGAACGAGTAGAAGAAATTGCAAGAATGCTCGGGGGTGAGGAAATCACACGGGCAACGATTGCGCACGCACGCGAGATGCTTGAAAGCAGATGATAAATCCCTACAGCATTCCACCCTTACTGACTTTGTGCTGTTTTCTCGGACTGGCCGTATTGACTCTTATGCGGGGCAGAAAAACCGAGGTCAATATCCTTTTTTTCATTCTCTGCCTTCTCGGGTCCTTTCTGTATATCGATATATTCCTTGTTTTAAATGTGGAATCTGACGCGACCGCTCTTTTTATAAGTCGCGCCGATCATTTTATTATAATTTACCTCTTTCCTGTTTATGTTCACTTCTTTCACGCGTATCTCAACATTAACAACCGTAAATGGCTTACAGGATTTGCGTATGCCTGCGCTTTTGCCCTGATGTGGCTGACTCCCACACCATTATATATTGAATCGATGCACAGGCATTATTTCGGCTACTTTGCAAGGGCAGGAAAGCTTTACCCTTTATTCGGCCTGGGGAGTCTTTTCATAACGATATATGTTCTTACACTGCTCTATAATGCAATACTCAGGGAAAAAAGCAGCATAAGAAAAAACAATCTGAAATATATTTTTACCGGATTCGGGCTCATGGGCCTTATGAACGGGCTGAATGTTTTGCCCATGCACGGTTATCCCGTATATCCGCCGGGCAGTTTAAGCTTTATCCCCCTTATTGTTTTTGCTGTAGGGCTTTTTAAGTATGATCTTCTCGATATGGGGATTCTGATAAAAAAAAGCCTTGTCTATTCGCTCCTTATGGCATTTCTTACCGGATTTTATGCCCTTGTCGTCATGCTGGCACACAAGGTTTTCAAGGATTATTATTTCCCGGGTTCGATATATTTTCCTGTAATTTTTTTTCTGATTATTACTTTCATTTTCGGGCCGCTCAAGACGCAGATACAGAAGATAGTGGACCGGCTTTTTTTCAAAGGTAAGTATGACTATCAGAAGACAATAAAACATGTAAGCCGGATGATAGTCTCCGTCCTCGATTTTAAGGAGATCGGGAGATTACTCACGGAAACAGTCACAAACGCCATACAGGCCGATAATTGCGCTCTTTATCTGCGAAACCATTATTTGCATAACGAGGCCGGTTCGGGCTTTGCTATCTGCTCTGCAAAAGGAAGCCATATATATACCGGGAATGAATCACTTATTTCAGGGGAATCACCTTTTATAATTCTGATGGAAAAGTGTCGCAGGCCGCTTATCAGAAAGAACCTGATGGAGCGTTCGGATGATCCTGAGATACAAAAAGTTCTTTCGGTAATGGATTCATTTCATGCAGAAATGGCTTTACCGATGATTTTCGAGGAATCGCTGAACGGATTTATTATTCTCGGGGAAAAACTTTCCGGTGATCTTTATACACCCGAAGATCTCGATCTTCTTGAAACTCTTTCCATGCAGAGCGCTCTTGCCGTTCAGAATACCCGCTCATACAAGATTATAGATGAACTGAATAGGGGTCTCGAAGAAAAGGTTGAACAAAGAACCCGTGATTTGGAAAATGCGCTTAACGAGAAAGAAAAAGCGCAGGAGCAGCTTATCAGATCCGAAAGCCTTGCGGCCATCGGCCAGCTTGTGGCAGGGGTTGCGCATGAACTCAATAATCCTCTTTCAAGCAGCACAAGTCTCGTGCAATCGGCCATAGAAGACCTTGAGAAATTGAATAAGGAAAAACAGCCTGCCCAGGAATTGATTTCGGATCTTAAATTTGCGGAAAAAGAGCTTGGGAGGGCAAAAGGAGTTGTCGCAAGCCTCCTCGGTCTTTCAAGACAAAGCCACACCTATTTTGAGACAGTCTGCATGAACCTTGTAATAAAGGATGCGTTAAGAATCCTGTCCAACAAGTTAAAAAAGAGCTATGTCGTCATTACGGAAAATTACGAAAATAACCTGCCTGATATCAGAGGCAATTTTGCCAATCTGGGGCAGGTGGCTCTCAATATAATATTAAACGCTTTTCAGGCTGTTGATTTAAAAAGCGGAAAAATCATTCTTTCAACTTATTATGATGATATGAAAAAACAGGTTGTATTTGAATGCGCAGATAACGGACCGGGCATCCCGGAATCAATCCGTCGGGATATTTTCAAGCCTTTTTACACAACAAAAGATGTCGGAAAGGGAACCGGCCTCGGGCTTTACATGTGCCACGAGATTATTGCCAAACATAAAGGGAGTATAACCCTTCAAAGCTCTGAGTCAGGCGGCGCAAAATTTGTTGTCAGGCTGCCTGTTAATTAATTTCCATCCGGAAATGGCCTTTTTGTGCGATCTCGGTGTCATTTTGAAGCCGGAGCACCCGGCATCCGGCGATAAATGAAAGGAGTCGAATTCGGCCCCTTTGATAAATCTGGAATTATGCAATTTTTACCACAGGCCGAAAGAACTCCAAGTGATGGGGCGATTTTATGTCAATAAATCAATATCCGTTAAAAGCTGTTAAATCACAAAACAAGGTTTGACCCTATGCGCCCTCTCAAGATATCAACTGTAAGAGTCAAAAGCCAGACCCGACCCCTTTTACACGTCTTCCCCGGCACTAAAACCTGCATCAAGGCTTGGTTTAATGTTAAGACACTTCCTATGCCCTCACCGGAAAAGAATAAATGTTTTGTTGTTAAAAACAATATTTTACCAGAATCATTATAAATTGGCTCTCAGAAATGCACTGACACCAGAGCCAATTGCAAAAGTCCTAAAAAGAGAAGAATTTGTCATTCCCACGAAAGTGGGAATCCAGTCTTATCAATATGTTGCAAAAATTTCTGGATTCCCGTTTGCACGGGAATAACGACTTTTGCAATTGGCTCTGACGTTTATATATTACAACACCGGTTCTCGACTTAATTTATCGGTTCCGACTTAGGTTCCGACTTAAAAAGCGCGATTTAGATCAAAACCAGGATAAAAGGGATCGTCGTAATAAAAGATAATTGAACAAACTTAGAAAGATAAACACGGGAAGGCTTTAAAAATCACATTCCGCATTTTTCTGAGATAGCGTGCAAATTTCCCGTAAAAAACCCCTGAAACACCGCAATTTGACCTCAAATTTCTGAGATACAAAACCGCTCGAATCCACAAACCCACCCATTCCTAACTCCCTGCAAGTCCTGTCAAATCCCATCATGTCCCACAATAAAACATCCCCAAATCATATTTCTTAAATAGCGTGCTCCCCTATAGTCGCCGATTAGGTTATTTTGTCGCCGATTAGCTTTTGATTTGTCGCCGAATAGGCTATTGCTGATAAATTTGCTCCTTTTTTCAGGCAACCGGTTACAATTTGGTCACAAACGAAAAAAAGGGGCTAACCGTAATTGGCTAACCCCTTGATATTTCTGGTAGGCGCGATTGGATTTGAACCAACGACTTCTACCGTGTCAGGGTAGCGCTCTCCCCCTGAGCTACGCGCCTTTACTTTGAAAAAAATTAACACCTCTGAATTTTCATGTCAAGGGAAATGAACTCTTTATTTCTGTTTCTGGTTGTTTAATGAAGCCGCCTGAAGAATATTCATGCCCTTGTAAATATAGTGAAATCCGGAAAGTATCGACAGTCCTGCCGTAAGCCAGTAAAAGCTGTTCTTAATTAATTCAGTCTCCGAAATCTCCGGGTTTAATAGAATGAATATAACGGTTGAAATCTGGGCGACAGTCGTGCATTTGCTGACAAAGCTCGGTTTGATATCAACAGATATATCTGTTATAGAAAAAACGGCTATCCCGAGAAGGATAAGCACATCACGGCTTATCACGATAACCGTCAGCCATCCGGGAATGATCTTGAGAATTGCAAGACTTACAAATGCGGAAATTATAAGGAGTTTGTCGGCAATCGGGTCAAGATAAGCTCCGAGTACCGTTCGCTGATTGAAATATCTTGCAAGGAGTCCGTCAAGGCCGTCGCTTAAACCTGCAACCGTAAAAACAATGAGAGCGGAAAAGAACAGATCCTTGATCAGGGCAATAACAAAAAGAGGAACCAGCAGGATTCTGATAATCGTTAATATGTTTGGAATGTTTATCTTCATTTGCATATGCCGGGGCAAGTCTTAAAGCAGGTTCTATACTTTTCTTGAAAGAGCGTAGTCGGCTATATATTCAAGTATTCTTCTTGTTTTTGAAGGTTTGAAAATAAGAAGAGTTTTTTTTGCTTTTTCAATATGATACTTCGCACGCTCTTTCGTGTATGCAATTCCTCCGTATTTTTCAAGGAGTTTTATCAGCAATTTAAAATCGCGCACTGAAAAAGTTTTATTTTGTATTATCGCTTCCATCCTAAAACGGTCATTCCTGTCCGCTTCTTTCAGGGCATATATTACAGGAAGTGTCAGCTTCCCTTCTTTTAAATCGGCTCCCACCTCTTTTCCAAGAGCCCTGGTATCAAGCGTATAGTCCAGAAGGTCATCTGCCATCTGGAAGGCCATTCCCATGTTATATCCGTATCCGGAAACAGCCTTTTCTTCTCTTTTCGAAGCATTTGCTATAAAGGCGCTTATCCTGCAGGCACCCTCAAATAAAACGGCGGTTTTACGCCGGATTATCTCCATATATTCTGCTTCGGTAAGGTCCAGCGCGCCTTTTCTCATAAGCTGGTGGATCTCTCCCTGAGACATGCTTTCGGTAACTCCCGCGATTACCTTAATAACTTTTAGTTTTCCGGTAGCAGCGGCAATGGATAAACCCCGCGCAAGAAGAAAATCACCGACTAACACCGCTGTCGAATTTCCCCATATTGAATTTGCAACTGGTTTTCCCCTCCTTAATTTCGCCCCGTCAACAAGATCATCATGCAAAAGGGTTGCGGCATGCAGGTATTCAAATGTTGTTGAAAGAACCTTGTCATACTCTCCCTTATAGCCGCAAATTCTTGCCGAAAGCACCATAAGAAGCGGCCTCAACCTTTTTCCCCCGGCAAAAAGAATATGTCCGGCAACATCAGAGACAAGAGCCAGATAGGGGTTTAAATTATCTGCAAGCGCAATTTCAATCTCTTTAAGGTCTTTTTCGACCATGGGAAGAATTTCACGCTTCAAATCTCTCATGCAGCTTCTCCGACGAGATCATATTCAAGCGCATCTGTGATTTTTACACTGGCAAAAGAGCCTTCCCTTAGTTCACCTGCAATATAGGTAATGCCGTCAACATCAGGAGCCTGATACCTTGTTCGTCCGATACAAAGCCTTTTTTCAGGTAACTCCTCAACAAGAACATCAAAAACCTTGCCTATGTGTTTCCTGTTGTTTTCGAGGGATATTTCCCTCTGGCGGGACATGATTCTGTCGCGTCTTTTTTTCGCGACATTTTTCGGAACCCTGTCCGGAAGCTTATGGGATGGAATATCTTTGGAATCTGAATATATAAAAACTCCGAGATGATCAAATTTTACTTTTTCTATGAAAGAGAACAGATCTCTGAAGTCCTTATCCGTTTCACCCGGAAAACCTGTAATGACGGTTGTCCGCAGGGATGCATCGGGAACTGCGGACCTTATTTTATCAAAAAGTTTTAACAGGTCGTTTTGATTGTAACTTCGCCCCATTCTTTTCAGCACGGGACGGCTTGCATGCTGAATTGGAATATCGAAATAGGAACATATATTGCGGCCTGAAGCAATGGTTTTAACGATATTATCATCGATGCTTTCAGGATGCGCGTAAAGAATTCTTATCCAGGCATCCCCCGATATTTTGGATATTTTTTCAAGAAGCCTCCCGAGGCCGGAGGAACCCTTCAGGTCTTTTCCATAAGAGGTTGTGTCCTGTGCCACAAGGATCAGTTCTTTCACTCCTGATTCAATCAGCAGCCTCGCTTCTGAAACTATATCCTCAGGAGAACGGCTCCGTTGTTTTCCGCGCAGCCTGGGAATAACACAATAGCTGCAACGCCTGCTGCATCCTTCCGCAACTTTTAAATATGCCATATGCGGAACGGATCTTATTCTCGGCACAGAAGGCTCGCTTAAAACGGTCAGGTTGGGATCAGGCAAAAGGCATCCTGACGCTATAGGAACGCCTTCAACAGCCTGGACAATTTTATCAAATGCGCCTGTGCCGATAAAACAATCCACCTCGGGAAGGGTTTTTGCTATCTTTTCCCTGAAACGCTCGGGAAGACAACCTGTAACAACCAGCCTGCGGCATGAGCCGTTCTGTTTGTGAGCGGAAAAATCGAGAATCGTGTCTATAGATTCATCTATCGCGGACTCAATAAAACTGCACGTATTCACAATGATCGTATGTGCTCTTGCAGGATCCTGAACAATATTCCACCCCGCGTTTGCAAGCCTTCCCAGCATCAATTCGCTGTCCACAAGATTTCTCGCGCACCCTAAACTTTCCAGATAGACATTTTTTTTACGTCTTGGCATATAAAAAAACCGGTTCTATTATCCGCTGCAAAAATCTTCTATATACCTTTGATTTTTTTAATCTCTTCCGTAATCAAAGGGACAACTTCAAACAAATCTCCCGCAATTCCATAATCCGCCTTTGCAAAGATGGGCGCCTCGGAATCCTTGTTTATTGCCACAATAACTTTTGATGAGGACATCCCTGCAAGATGCTGTATTGCTCCCGATATCCCGCAGGCAATGTAAAGATTCGGTGAAACAACTTTTCCCGTTTGCCCGACCTGATCCGAGTGAGGCCTCCATCCTTCATCAACAGCAGACCTGGAAGCTCCGACAGCTCCTCCAAAAATCCCGGCAAGCTTTTCTATTACCGAATAATCAGGCCCTCCCATTCCCCTTCCACCTGATACAACTACATCTGCTTCGGTCAATTCGACCTTGCCCGTATCAAGTTTCTTTTCTATAAATTTAAGATCTGTCCTGCCTTTGTCGGGAGCAATAATTTCAACTGCTCCTGCCTTTTGAGATTCGGCAATCCTCATTGAATTGGGACGAACTGCAATTATCCGGGGCTCTCCTTCAAACATGATTTCGGCAAGGATTTTCCCGCCGTACATAGGCCGTGTCACAACAACATTTCCGGCATCAACCCTGACTGCAACACAATCCATTGCAAGAGGAGAGTCGAGTCTGGCGGACAGCCTCGCTGCAAGATCTCTTCCACGGGAGGACGCCCCCAATATAATTACGCAGGGTTTTTCTTTGGTTACAATACCGGCAACGACATTCGTGTAAGCATCGGTCATGTACTCTTCAAGCACGGCGTCGTCGGCAACAAGTATCCTGTCTGCGCCGTATTTTCCCAACGACTCGGAATTGCTTTTTATTCCTGAACCTATAACCGCAACGGAAAGAGCGCATCCAAGGCCGTCCGCTATTCGCCTTCCCTCACTGAGCGCTTCGTAAGTAACCTTTCTGAAAACACCATTTACCTGTTCCGCTATTGCAAGTACTCCACAAGACATATTAATCTCCTTATAATAAATTGATCAAACAACCTTGGCCTCTTCATGCAGGGCTTTGACAAGCGCTATAGCCTTATCTGCGGCGGCCTCCCCGGCAATCATCTTTCCTCCCTTTCGTTCGGGCGGATATTTGAGTGAAATTATCTTTGTTTTCGGGGCGCCTATTCCGGCAGTATCAAGACCTATATCTTTAAGGCTTTTAATTTCAAGAGGTTTTTTCTTGGCTTTCATAATACCGGGCAGTGATGCATACCTTGGTTCATTCAATCCCCGCTGAGTTGTTATCAGAGCAGGAAGGGGAGCTTCTACAACAACAATGCCGCCCTCTACTGTCCTGTTGCAGGTTATTCTTCCGTCTGCTATCACTTCTTTCATTACCATCGTAACAGCCGGAATATTCAGGAATTCAGCCACCGCTGACCCCACCGCGTAATTATCCCCATCAACAGCCCGCTGGCCTGCAACAATAAGATCAAACGGCATATTCTTAAGAACTGCCGCAAGAATTTTTGCCGTTTGCAATCCGTCACAGTTGTGAGCGGCAGGGTCGTTTATCAATATGCCTTTATCGGCTCCCATTGCAAGCGCAGTCCGTATCGCTTCAACCGCTTTCTCTGTTCCGACAGAAAGAATGGTTACCGATCCCGAACCGCCGTGAGCCTCCTTAACCCGAAGAGCTTCTTCCACAGCAAATTCGTCATAAGGGTTCATTACCCATTTCACATCACCCGTCTTTACCGACAAACCGTTTTCGGAAATACCTACAAACGACTCGGTTGATGGAACCTGTTTTAATAAAACAATGACTTCCAATTTTCCAGTTCCTCCCTTCATGTTGTGTTGATTAAATTGATATTGCTCAAAAAAACAATGGAGCAGGCGAATCACCCTGAAAACATGCAACTCCATATAATTAAAAAATATTTATTTATAATAAGTTGAGTATATTAGTATAAAATTCTTGTCAAATAAATTCTAAATCGATTTATTGAAGAATCCGTTATCTTTCAAAAAGGATCTTTTCATTATTTCCAAACCCTTTTGAAAAATAATCGGTAAGTTTTCCATCCTTATCCTTGATCACTATAAAGCATTCAACACCCGGAATTTTATCTGCAAGTTCAAGTCCCTTTTTATACCCCATAACCATTATGGCTGTTGCAAGCCCATCAGCAAAAGTGCAGTTATCTGCAATTACTGAAACGCTGACAACTCCGTTGGTTACAGGATATCCTGTCTTTGGGTCCAAAACATGCGTATAAACAGCCCCCTCTTTTTCAAAATAATTCCTGTAATCACCGCTAGTGGCAAGCCCTTTGTTTTTAAGCATCACTGTTTTGTATACTTCATCAAAAGGGACGTCTTTATCAGGCCTGTTTATTCCTATACGCCAGTAACCGCCGTCCTTTCTCAGGCCCGAAGCATATACTTCTCCTCCAATTTCAACAAGAAAGTTATCAATTCCTTCTTTCCTGATAACATCCGCAATCTCGTCAACCCCATACCCCTTTGCAATTGAAGCAAGATCAAGACCCACGGAAGGATTTCGCTTCACAAGGTACCCGCTTTCAGATATCTCAATTTTATCGAACCCAACATTTGCAAGCCGGTCTTCAATCTCTTTTTTTTGCGGAACCTGCTTCTCTTTTTCAGTTCTGCCGAATCCCCACAGATCAACGAGAGGATACACTGTTCCGTCCCATGCCCCTCCCGAAAGCTCGTAAATTCTCCGGGCAACGATCATAACATTCAAAAAGTCCTCTGTAATAATAAACTTATCCTGTGAGTTAAACGCATTGAACCTGCTTATCTCGCTTTCACTGATAAAGACTGACATGCTGTTGTTTACATCTTTCAAACTTTTTTCAATTTTGTCTTTCAGTTCCGCCGTATCTTTATAAAACCATGTCACAACCTTTATATTATATGTAGTGCCCATGGTTCTTCCTGAAATCAGAACTTCTTTTTTCAGGTTGCAGCCTGTCAATATTAATAAAAAAAAGATTATACAGGCTGTTTTTGGCGGATATTTCAATAATAAATCTTTCCTTTTATCAGCAGATTCTTGGGAGCTGCTCTCCGGTGAGCATATCGACCATCCTGATTCCGCCGATTCCCGTCTCAAGGAAAACTTTTCCCGGATGTCCGGATACTACCTCGCCTATTATGCAGGCGTCTTTCCCGAACTCATCTTCCCTGACAGCCGAAAGAACCTTGTCGGCATCTTCCGGCGACACAAAAGCAAGCAGCTTTCCCTCATTTGCAATATAAAGAGGATCAAAACCGAGCAGTTCACAAATCCCTTTGACCTCATTTTTTACAGGTATCTTATTCTCATAAATCTTTATCCCGGCACAGGATTTTTCAGCTATTTCATTCAGGGAGGTGCCCACTCCTCCCCGGGTCGGATCACGCAATACATGGACATTTTTGCTTGAAGAAAATATTTTTCCGACCATGTGATTTAACGGCGCCGTATCGCTTCTGACAGAAGAAGTAAAGGTCATCCCCTCCCGCTGGGTCAAAACGGTTATGCCATGATCTGCAATCGTTCCGCTTAATATTATTTTATCGCCGGGAACCGCCTTGTCACATCCGACATCAACATTGTCAGGTATAAGCCCGATCCCTGATGTGTTTATGAATATCTTGTCTACAGCGCCCTTCGGCACGACCTTGGTATCGCCCGTCACAACTTTAACTCCCGCTTTCTCAGCAGCGGCACCCATTGATTTTATTATCCTCTCAAGATCGGATATTAAAAAACCCTCTTCAATGACAAGTCCTACGCTCAGGTAGAGAGGAGAACCACCGCACATTGCGATATCGTTCACAGTTCCGTATATTGCAAGCTCCCCGATATCTCCTCCGGGGAAAAAGATAGGATCAACAACATACGTATCTGTGGAAAAGGCGAATTTCTTTCCGCCGATATTCAATATCGCCCCGTCATTTAATTTTGAAAGCATTGGATTGTCAAACACGGGAAGCATGATATCCAAAGTCAGCGAGTGGGATATTTTTCCGCCGCTTCCGTGATCAAGTAATATTCTGTCGGTTTTCATAATGGAAACTCCCTAATCTTCGCTGTGATACTTGTAGTAAGCTGCGCATGTCCCTTCGCTTGAAACCATGCACGGCCCGACAGGATCAACCGGGGTGCAGATTTTTTTATAAAGTGGGCATTCGACAGGGGTTTTAATGCCTGTAAGGATTTCACCGCAGGCGCATCCCTTAGGCTCATCCGAATCTTTTTCACTTATTTCAAACTTTTTCATAGCGTCATAATCTGAAAATTCATTTCTGATTTTAAGCCCGCTTCCCGGAATAATCCCTATCCCCCGCCACGCAACATCCGCAGCTTCAAATACATCATTCATTATCCCGACCGCTTTTTCATTTCCTTCAAAAGAGACAGCCCGCGTGTAGGCATTTTCAAGCCCCGGAGTTTTATTTTCTATCTGCTCAACAAGCATCAGTATCGCCTGCAGAATATCGGATGGTTCAAAACCGGCAACTACACAGGGCATTTGATATTGATTGAAAAATGGAAGATACGCCCTGGTTCCTATAATCACGGAAACATGTCCCGGCAGGATAAACCCGTCTATTTTAATCCCTTCGGTCTTCATTAGAGCGCAAAGAGCCTGGGGCACTGTTTTATGAGCCGAATAAACAAAGTAGTTTTCTACCTTCATCTCTCTTGCGGACAGAATGGATGCGGCGACGGTCGGCGCCGTTGTCTCAAAGCCCACACCAAGAAAGATAACTCTCTTATCGGGATTTTTCCTTGCAATTTCAATCGCATCAAACGTGGAATAGACCATGCGGATATCTTTTCCATCAGCCCGCTCTTTTAGCAGAGATGAATTAGTCCCGGGAACCCTCATTAAATCTCCGAAAGTTGTTATGATTGTATCGGGAACCCTCGATATTTCAATAAAAGCATCTATCTCATTCTGGGCGGTCACACAAACAGGGCATCCTGGCCCGGAAAGCAGGGATATGGTGCCCGGAATCAATTTTCGTATTCCGTTTCTGAATATCGACATGGTATGCGTACCGCATACCTCCATCAACCGGACATTCTTTTTACTCAGGTTGTTTATCCGGTCAAGAATTTTTCGGGAAATCTCGGGATCCCTGTATTCGTCTGCATGTTTTATGGTCATATTATATATCCGTCTAACCCGTCTTTTGGTTATTATAAAAGTTTCTTCTCCCGGTCAGTTGAAAAAAAGGGTTCCAGGATTCGAGGGTTCAGGTGTTTGGAGATGATACTTACAAAATCAGTCCGCTGATCCGGCAACTACCGCCTGGCCGAGTGAAATGCCCCCGTCATTTGCCGGAACAAGTTTATGCGTATAAACTTTAAACCTGTTTTCTTCAAGAGCTTTGATCATACCGGATAAAAGTATTGAATTCTGGAATACTCCGCCACTTAATGCTACTCTTTCAATATCAGTATCTTTTCTTATTATTTTACACAGCTCTGTAAACAGGCGTATCACTGTTCTGTGAAATTTTCCGCCGATTACAGACGTGTGAACGCCATTATGAATGTCCTCAACAATACCTTTAATTATAGGAGCCGTTAAAATTTTATATACATTATCATCCGATATCCATTCATAATCATAAATCTCTTCTGTGTTTTCATCGGACAGCATCTCAAACTCCATTGCAGCCTGCCCTTCAAAGCAGACACGGTTTCTGATTCCTATAATAGCGGCAATGCCGTCAAAAAGCCTTCCCAGGCTCGATGTTTCAGGCGAATTGATTTTTCTTGAAATCATATCAATGATGAATCTGATTTTATCTTCGCTGATTTCTTTTAAAACGGGAATATCCAGTCCCCGCATATCTTCACCGAAAACATCGTAAAGATAACTTACGGCCATGCGCCACGGCTCCTTTATAGCTGCCGCGCTCCCCGGCATGGAAATATATGAAAGGTGGGCTGCTCTCGTAAACCGGCCATGCTCTGCGATAATGACCTCTCCGCCCCAGATATTACCGTCTGATCCATACCCTGTCCCGTCAAAAGCGAGTCCTATAACAGGGCCGTCAATCATATTTTCAGCCATGCAGCCTGCAATATGCGCGTGATGGTGCTGAACCCTAACTACTTTAATATTTTTCAGCGAGAGAGCATATTTTGTGCTCAGGTAATCGGGGTGAAAATCGCAGGCCACAATCTCAGGATTAACATCAAGAATCCTCTTCATGTGCCGGATGGTAAGCTCAAAGAACTCAAGAGTGGAAAGATTTTCAAGATCACCTATATGCTGGCTTACAAATGCCTTGTCGTCTTTAGTAATGCAGACCGTGTTTTTCAATTCGGCCCCGCAGGCAAGAACCATGGGAACCTTTTTATTGAGAAAGACCGGTGCCGGTATATATCCGCGGGAACGGCGTATAAATCTGGTTTCCCCTGCCGTTTTTTTCACTATTGAATCATCGCTTCTAAGATAAATATCCCTGTTGTGCACCAAAAAATAATCGGCGATATCAGAAAGCCTGTCAAAGGCATCTTCATTATCTATTGAAATGGGCTCTTCGCTCCTGTTTCCACTTGTCATGACAAGTGCGGTAAAATCATGCTGCAACAGCAGATAATGAAGAGGGGTATATGGAAGCATCGTTCCGAAATATCTGTTTTTAGGCGATACTTCACGGGAAAGCTGATTCGGTTCTTTCTTTTTTAAAAGGACTATAGGCCGCAGGCAAGATGATATAAGCGCCTCTTCCCCGGGTTCGATAACGGCAAATCTTTTTATTCTCTCTACATCAAAGGACATGATTGCAAAGGGTTTTTCTTCCCTCAGCTTTCTTTTTCTAAGCGTGTAAACGGCTTTATCATTTTCAGCATCTGCCGCAAGATGAAAACCACCGAGACCTTTTATCGCAACAATATGCCCCTGCTTTAAAAGCCCGGCGGTTTTTTCAACAGGATTTATTCCGTCAATCATTTTTCTGTTGTTGCCATAAAGAGTTAAATAAGGACCGCAATCACGGCATGCGTTCGGCTGGGCATGAAATCTCCTGTTTTCCGGATCATCATATTCCGCTTGGCATTTGCCGCACATTCTGAAATGTTTCATGGAAGTGTTCGGCCTGTCGTACGGGATATCGTCGATTATTGTATATCTTGGCCCGCAGTTTGTGCAGTTGATAAAAGGATACCTGAACCTTCGGTCTTTGGTGTCGAAAAGCTCCTTCAGGCAGTCATCACAAATGCTTACATCGGGCGAGATAAGAACTGACCGGGAAGCATCCGGCCTGCTTTCTGCAATTGAAAAACTATTGTGGTTTTTTACGGTTTCGGGATAATCTGAAACATCCGTAATACGGGCGAGCGGCGGACCGTTTTTCTTCAGTTCCCGGCAGAAGGAATTAATGTCTTTATCAATACCTTCAACATGAATTGATACTCCGGAGGAGGTGTTTAATACTTCTCCTTTCAGGTTATGACGGTTTGCAAGCTGGTAAACAAAGGGACGGAAACCGACACCCTGCACTATGCCTTCTACTTCGATTCTTCTTGCGACATACTCCCTTTGCATGGAAGTCCTTTTTGGAGGGAACAGCAGATGATCAGGCGGCCGGTTTTTCTTTTTCCGCAAAAGCAAGCGCTTCCCGAAGAACCATAAGGGTCTCCATGGCTGCTTCTTCATCTATCTTTTTTATCGCAAAGCCTGCGTGCACTATCACGTATTCTCCCACCTTCGGATCTTCCAGAAGAAGCAGACTTGCTGTTCTCTGAACGCCGTCAACATCTATTATGCCGAGGTTGTTTTCAATCTTTACAATTTTTGAAGGAATAGCAAGACACATTATAAACCGCTCCTCTTCTGATAGCCGACTCCAAGAAGGTCAAGCTCTTTTAAAACCATTCCAATCATAGGATCAACCTTTGATCTCGTCGTAGAAGTAAGCTCAAGCCCAAGAGTATCGATATCCTCGGGCTCAACACCAAGTATCACCGTCTTCGGAACCTTATCAAGAGCCTGGCACATAGTCAATGCCTCAAGAAAATCGACCTGATGAAGGGAGTTTTTGGCCCTTATCCGATCTGGAATGGCATTCCCTTCAAGGCGGTAAAGAGAGCCTGCGTCACCTTTATTCCTGACAGCATCCACCACAATAAGGTGGTCGGCTTCGGATATAACGCCCAGGAGATTGAGACCGAGAACTCCTCCGTCAACTACCGAGACATTTTCAGGAAACTCGTAAAGCTCCTGTATTTTTTCAATAACGCGTATTCCAAAACCTTCATCTGTAAAAAGTATGCAGCCAACTCCAAGAATCATGATGTGATTTTGTTTCATTTCTTATCTTTCAGACAAATTAATTAAACGGCAAAAAAAATCCCCTCGGTCTTCTGTGCAGAGTGAAAACCGAAGGGATGAATTTAAAAAACATGCTTATAGAACTTTTATATCGTAAACTTGGTTTGATTCCGGATCAATTACATGCACGCCGCATGCGATACATGGATCAAAGGAATGTATCGTGCGCAAGATTTCAAGAGGCCTCTTGGGATCGGCAACCGGAGTCCCGATAAGAGCCTCTTCAACAGGTCCCAGTTTGCCTTTGTCGCATCTCGGGCCAAGATTCCATGTTGAAGGAACGACATACTGGTAATTCTTGATAACCTTGTTCTCGATCTTGATCCAGTGGCCGAGAGATCCTCTCGGAACATCATTCAAACCAACACCCATAGCGCTGTTCGGCATTTCCCACGCCGTGTATGTTTTCGTGTCACCGCTTTTCAGATTCTCAATGAGCTCCATAACCCAACGCTCTGTTGCAGCTCCTATTGCAACTGTCTCAAGGCCTCGTGCCGCAGTCCTGCCGAGAGTCGAAAAAAGAGCCTGAACAGGAACGCCAAGTTTTGCTAATGTGCTGTCGACAAGAGCCTTAATTTCTTTATTGCCTTTTCCATAGGCAACAAGAACGCGCGCAAGCGGGCCAACTTCACAGGGTTCACCGTCATAACGCGGCGCCTTGAACCAGGAGTATTTCTTGTCCGTCACATAATCGCCATGTTTTGGCTTGGTCTCACCTATGTATGGATGTTTTGCATCTCCATCCTCGTACCATCCGTGCGCAACGTGCTCTGTGACCTTCTCCTGAATCGCCATCTTCATTCCGGCGATATCTCTCTTCATTATGACGCCTCTCGGCATTAACAGGCTATCGGGCTCGTTGTCGCCTTCTGGAAACTCGCCCCATGCGAGGAAATTGGTTGTGCCGCCTATTGCACCCCAGTCCTTATAGAATGACGCAACCGCCAGCAGGTCGGGAATATATACCTTGTTGATAAATTCCTGCGTCTCTTTGGTGATAAACAGAAATTCCGCTATGCGGTCAGGTGTAAGATCTGCTACGCATGTCACACCTCCGACTACAAGTGACTGCGGATGCGGATTTTTTCCTCCGAAAATAGCATGCATTCTGGCGGCTTTTGCCTGGAGCTTCAATGCTTCAATATAATGGGCTGCCGCCATCAGGTTTGCTTCGGGCGGAAGCTTGTAGGCAGGATGCCCCCAGTAAGCATTGTTGAAGGGGCCAAGTTGTCCGCTGTCAACAAAAGTTTTAATCCTCTGCTGGACTTCCTTGAAATATACCGCTCCCCCCCATGGCGCATTGCTGACATTATCGGCCAGTGCCGCTGTTTTGGCAGGATCTGCGCTGAGAGCGCTTACTATATCGACCCAGTCAAGCGCATGGAGATGATAAAAATGAACTATATGGTCGTGCTGGAATTGTGCGCCGTGAAGAAGATTTCTGATTATGCGCGCGTTTTTTGGAATTTTTACTTTAACTGCATTTTCGACTGCCCTCACCGAGGACAAAGCATGTGTGTACGTTCAGACTCCGCAGGAGCGTTGAACAAAATGCTGGGCATCGCGGGGGTCGCGGCCCTGGAGAATCATTTCAATACCCCTGAACATCTGACCTGAACTCCAGGCATTTACTACTTTGCCTCCGGCCACTTCGACTTCGATTCGAAGGTGGCCTTCTATTCTGGTAATCGGATCTACTATAATTCTTTCACCCATATTATCTCCTCCCTTTTTCTAAAAAGGATTTTTATTTAACAAAAAGAATATTGCCTACATTTCCTTGTAGAAGGGGCTCATCTTGTCCCAGAAATTCGGTTCGCTGCAGCCAAGACAAGGATGACCGGCTTCAACCGGCCAGCTCGTGCCGTCATTGAATTTTGCTGTCGGGCAATTGTTGAATGTTTCAGGCCCTCTGCATCCCATTTTGTAGAGACAATATCCCATTGCCGCTTCTTTTGATCCGAATTCTTTGACAAACTCGTTGTTCTCAAAATGGGATCTTCTCTGGCACTGATCATGAACAGATTTTCCATAGGCAAACAGAGGTCTTCCGAGATTATCGAGAGCCGGAAGCTTGCCGAGGAGGAGATAGCTTACTATTGTTCCAACCAGATTGACAGGGTTGGGCGGGCATCCGGGTATGTTTAAAGTCTTGATGCCAATGGCTTCACCGACTCCTTTGTATCCTCCCGGATTTGGATTCGCGGCCTGAACGCCGCCGAATGTAGAGCACGTTCCATAACAAATAACCGCTGCGGCTTTGGGGCATACTTCTTTCGCTATTTGCAGGAAGGTCTTTCCGCCGATTTTCCCGTATGCTCCGTCATATTTCGTTGCTACGGCGCCTTCGACTACGCATACAAACTTTCCTTCGTACTTCTTGACGGCATTGTGAAGATTTTCTTCAGCCTGCTTACCCGCTGCAGCCATGATTGTTTCATGATATTCTATTGAAAGAATCTCAAGAACAAGCTGGTCAATTCCAGGATATATCGAGCGCAGTAAGGATTCCGTACACCCGGTGCATTCCCCAAACTGGAGCCATACGACAGGCGGACGCTGTGCTGGAGCTGCAAAAACCTCGGCTACTTTGGGAACAAACGATGACGAAAGTCCCATGGTAGCAGTGAGGAATGTACAGTACCTCATGAAGTCTCTTCTTGAGACTCCTCTTTTTTCCAACTTTTCAAAAAAATCTCTTTCCTTTTCCATCGGCACCTCCTCTGATGCTGTTAAAGTAGCTAAATATACCACCTGTAAAGTTAAGGCTATCTCAAAGAATGATTAACATCTCTAAGGTCTTATAATCACAAAATCAATGGAAAACGATTTATTTTCTCTTACCGCCTTTAATGCACAAATACCGCACAAATTACAGCCAACTTTGACGGCACTTTAAAACTAAGGTGAAAATTTATAAAAATATTTCTTTTATGCAGAAATTCCCCTTATATAACCCCGGGGGAAATGATTTGTTCGGTATGGCTCTTTACGAAACCGCAAAAGATAAGTCAATAAAATTTTATACTTTACGATCACCGGATAAGGCCGGAAAATAAGATATAAGCATACAATATCTCAATAATCTCAGCTAAATTTCTTCATCATTGTCGACAAATTCGTCTTCAGCAATTGCAATGCTTGATTTAAGGTTATTTATCGGAGCCTTACCGCCCTCATAATTGTCATCAAATCTTTCCTCGAATATTTCTTCAATTGCCTCGGTTTCCTCGGTTTCACTTTCGGTGGGTTCATCTGCTAAAATTTCGATCGGTTCTTTTGCCAAATGTTCAGCATCATCTATGTAAACTTCGACAGGTTGAGCGCTTCCGGAACTGTAAATAGTCATCACCGCTTCGGCTATTTTGCCGGCCTGTAAACCGGGAGGATAAAAATTATGGGTGCGAAGAGCCGATATCAATTCTTCCTTACCTTTTTGAATTGCACTCTTTATTTTATTTTTTTCATATGTTTCCTCGCAAAGCAAAGAAAACATTTCTTTATCAAGCTCTGCAAGCTCCCTTATTATGAGCTTACCGTTTTCATCATCTTTTAAAACCATATACTTCTGTTTCATTTTTTTCCCCTTCAAACGAAATAATCCTGCAACACACAGTTATGAGGAAGTTATGAAAATCACAAAACATGAATGATGTCAACAACTAATTAAATTTGTTTAAAATAATGTTTACCCCGTTTTCACAATTCCTTCAATATTAAATGATTAATAGATATGTAATTCAAACAGAGCGTTATAACAATATCTTCAAAAATCTTGACCTGTATATAATAAGGTGTTAGGGGAGAGAAACTTCAAAAAGGAGGGATGTCCGAGTGGTTTAAGGAGGCGGTCTTGAAAACCGTTGAGCTTAACGGCTCCGTGGGTTCGAATCCTACTCCCTCCGCCAAAAAACCCGGAGAGATTGCCGAGAGGCCGAAGGCGCTCGCCTGCTAAGCGAGTGTGGGGCGAAAGTTCCACCCAGGGTTCGAATCCCTGTCTCTCCGCCAGTTATAAAAATATCCTGAAGCCTTTATTATCCTTAAATAATTTCATATGGATTCCAGGTTCCGCGGGAATGGTGTAAAAGAGCAAATCCTGAATTTTTACGAGACCATAAGATTTAGTTATTAAATTGATTGCCGATATTCAAATACGCTTGACAAACATCACTTTTCTTAATAAGGGAAACATTCCTTGTAATTCATAATTAAACCCATAAAAAGCCGTTGCTTTTTTGTTTATAAAAACAATAAACCATTGAAAGGAGAAGTTAACAGATGTCGAATTTGATACCACCTCATGGCGGAAAAGGCTTGACCTGTTGTTTACTTGAAGGAAGTGCGCTTGAAGCAGAAAAAAAGAAGGCCAAGGGTCTTAAAACTATTGATGTTTCACCGCGTGAAAACGGAGATTTGATCATGATGGGAATAGGCGGATTCAGTCCGCTGACAGGCTTCATGACAAAGGCCGACTGGAAGGGAGTTTGCGAAAAATTCCTTCTCGCAGACGGGACATTCTGGCCCATTCCGGTAACACTTTCCGCTTCCAAAGCGGATGCGGACAGCATTAAAGTCGGAGAAGAAATCGCGCTCCGTGATCCTGAGACCAAAGAGACCATGGCCACGATGAAGGTCACCGAAAAATACGAGATGACCGAAAAAGATAAAAGATTCGAATGCGAAAAAGTTTACATGGGCGAAGGCACCAAGACAGCCGAAGATTTCTGGAAGATCGCACAGAAAGATCATCCGGGCGTCCAGATGGTTATGGAACAAAAAGAGTTTAACCTTGCAGGCCCCGTAAAAGTGTTAAGCGAGGGCGAATTCCCGGTAAAATACGCAGGAGTTTACATGAGACCTGCCGAATCGAGAAAGATTTTCGATGAAAGAGGATGGAAGGAAATCGCAGCCCTTCAGCTCAGGAATCCCATGCACAGGTCGCATGAATACCTCTGCAAGATAGCTGTCGAAGTGTGTGACGGTGTTTTCATTCACTCGCTTGTCGGCAATTTAAAACCCGGCGACATTCCCGCTGATGTCCGCGTAAGATGCATTGACGCTCTTGTAAAAAATTATTTTGTCGAAAAAAATGTTCTGCAGGGCGGCTATCCTCTTGACATGCGTTATGCGGGCCCGAGAGAAGCTCTTCTTCACTCAACATTCCGCCAGAACTACGGATGCTCACGGATGATCATCGGCCGCGACCATGCAGGCGTAGGCGACTTCTACGGCATGTTCGAAGCACAGACAATTTTCGATAAGATACCTCATCCGAAAGAACCGGGTAAGGCGCTTCTTTGCAAGCCGCTCATGATAGACTGGACATTCTACTGCTTCAAGTGCGACGGCATGGCATCTCACAGAACCTGCCCGCACACCAAAGCCGACCGCGTTATATTAAGCGGAACAGCGCTCCGCAAGGGTCTTTCCGAAAACACCCCGATTCCGGATCACTTTGGCCGCGACGAAGTACTTGTGATTCTTAAGGAATATTATGCAGGGTTGACCGAAAAGGTCGAAGTTAAACTGCATGGAGCAGCTACCGGAAAATAAATTTATAGTATATGAATTTCTTTTTTGGACGCAGATGAACGCAGATTTTAGAGATTTCAAATATAAAGAGCTAATAGAATGTTTATCTGCGGGGATCGGCGAAAATCGGCGTCCTAATTAATTTAACAGGAAAACGTTCTTAAAGTAAATAAAAAGGGAGATGGTTTCAAACCATCTCCCTTTTTATTTTTTTTACCGGAATTGCCGGAATTTTATGAAGATTATTAACTATTGTCCATCCGGAAACAAATTATGGACACAGGTGAGTTTCCAATCAGGAAATCGGCAATTTTAGGCAAGCTCAAGGAAATCAAGAGATTGCGCGGAGGCATACGCAATGTATGCCGCACAAGAAATCCCGCAGATTGACACCGAGATCGCACAAAAGGGCCATTTCCTGATGGAAACTATTTTCTGCTGCTGTATTCCGCATACGCCATTGCAAGCGTTCTGTAAACAAGATGCGCAAGTTTAGAGAACGGCAGGAAAGCAAAGAGGTTGAATACGAAAATAAGATGAATAAAGTAAAGGGCGTAGGAGCCAGCCGCCCAACCGGCTAGCCTTGTAATTTCAGTAAGCATCCCTGAAACGCCCAGGCCAAGCACAAGCCCGATCAGGTACCAGTCTTTATAGCTGTTTGTCTGGTCTTTTTTATCCATCCTGCTTTTCATCAGAAGATAACCGCCGGCAATAAGCACAATACCGCTTATGTTTGCAAGCCATTTAACGGGATTTATCTGGGAATAGGGCCCGTGAATCTGAAGGCCGTACAGCGTTACAAAGAAAATGTTTGTGACAATAAACAGCCCGATAAATGAATATAAAACCATGAGGTGTCCTGAAGACCTCTCTTTATTCTCACCGCATTCGGAAAACTTGCTGTGCTTTAATATCGTGGGAATAACTTTTATAAGAGCCAGCAAATATTCCTTCTGATCAAAATCCTTCTTATCTGTTTTTCCTGTCGAAACGGCATTTTCATGAATATCGGCAACAAAATTTTTGATCCCAAGCGCAAAAATCACCGCAACCCATCCTGCAAGAGGTACAAAAATCATGTCAACAAGCCATGAAGAGAAGAATTTCGAATGAACAATCTCATCCCCGGCCGGCGTAAAATCAAGCAAACCGGTTGCAAGACCAAGCACAATAAATATAATTACAGGAAGTAGAATTAATATCGGCAGTTTTTTAGGGTCATTTATCGCTTTCCCCAAACCTTTCGGGACAGCGTATTCGGCGATTGCAAGCGAGCGTAATGCGCCAAGCACATCTCCGGGCTTTGCGCCTCTCGGGCATTTTGTTGAGCAGTCCCCGCAATTGTGGCAAAGCCAGATGTCCGCATTCTTTATAACCCTGTCCTTAAGACCCCAAGACGCCGCCATCATCTCTTTTCTCGGAAAGGGTTTATTGTCCGGGGAAATGGGACAAACTACCGAACAGGTTGCACATTGAAAGCATTTTTTCAGCGTATCCCCGCCAAGCCCTGCCACATCGTTTATGAAGCTGATATCAGGCTCGATCAGATATTTATCAGTCATGCTAATACCTCCTTATTCATATTTATCCCCCGCCATTAGAAAATAAAGACGGGGGATAAATAAATATCAGAATCCCTTGAACGGATTAGGCCCAAGTCCTTCGATTATTTCTACAAAATCACCGATCATCTTGGGAATCTTGTCGTATTCATCTATTGCAATTTCAAACTGTGCAACCCGCTCATTTTCAAGGGCCAGGCTCTGGAGAGCCTCACCGATCTTTTTCATTCTTATACTTGCAAGCTCGCTCCCTTTTACAAAATGGCACTGGTAATCATCACCGTGCCTGCAGCCAAGGAGAAAGATACCGTCCATCCCCTGTGAAAGCGCATCCTTTATCCATATAACATTTACCGAGCCAAGACATCTTACAGGGATAAACCTTACGATATGTGAATAATTAAGCCTGTTCATGCCGGCAATATCAAGAGCCGGATAAGCGTCATTTTCACAAACAAGGGCAAGAATTCTTAAAGGCGGATCGTCAAAGTCATTTTCAGAAGGAACCTTAATCGATTTTACCATCGATCCTATGCTGTCGATATTGTAATCGGCAAAACCGATAATCCGCTCAGGACACGCGCCCATGCAGGTTCCGCAGCGTCTGCATCGGGTCGGGTTCGGCTTTGGTGTGCCTTTTTCATCATCATCGAGAGCGCCGAAAGGACATTCCTCCGTGCAGCGCTTGCACTGGGTGCATCTCTGGAAGAAAAAGTCGGGAAACGACATATCGCCGGATCTCGGATGAACCGCAACGCCTCTGTTGGAAGATTCAATGCATTGAATCGCTTTAAGGGCTGCTCCCGTTGCGTCTTCAATTGTCTCTTCCATGGTCATGCTTCTGCGGATACATCCGGCGGCATAAATGCCGGTTCTCTGTGTTTCATACGGAAAGCATATGAAATTTGAATCGGTGTACTTGTCAAAAAGATCTATATCTCGGAACCCTGGGCCCTGCCTGTAAGCAAGATTTATAACAGGATCATCAGCGGTCGCAGGAACCATGCCTGTGGCCAGAACAACCATATCCGCTTTAACCTTTATCTTTTCGCCCAGAAGAGTATTATCGGCTTCAACAACCATCCCGTCGCCGTTTTTTGAAACACTCACAACTTCTCCCTTGGTCAAAAAGATACCGGGATCCTGCTGGATGCTCTTATAAAAATTTTCCATAAGGCCGGGGGTCCGCATATGCTGATAAATAACGTAGGCCTTCCCGTCCGGATAATCCTCACGGACATATTTAGCCTGCTTCAGCGATACCAGGCTCGTTACCGATCCGGCATAAGCGAAATCATTGTCGCTTCCTTTTCCGGGACTCTGGACAAATACAACCGATCTGGCCTCTTTACCGTCCGAAGGGCGCATTATCCTGCCTTTCGCTGCAATCTCCTCAAACCGGGTGTTCGTAACAACATCGGGAAGCTCGCCAAACCCAAGATGGGCAAATTCATTTCCTTCCGGATTATATGGTCTCCATCCGGCAGTAAGTATGACTGCGCCGAATTTTTCGCCGTTCGGATCAATCGCAAGAATATCCAGTTTGCCTTTATTAAAGTCCTTGTAAATCTCTATCTGTTTATCTTTATCAAACTCTTTCCCATTCGAATCAATCTTCATTTCGGGAGGCAGCGGAAATGGAACATCAAATTCTATATTTTCTCCGGGTTTCTTTAAAGTAACAGTAAAATCTCCGGGCTGACCGGCTATTCTGGCAACAACAGTGTTCGTTTTCACTGTTATGCCGGGCAATGATTCAAGCTCTTTAATCCTGTCTGAAATAACAGGAGGAATAATATTTTCAAATGGATTTTCAACCGGAAGCTGCTTGCGCACCTTTGCAGCATATCCTCCCAGAGAGCTCTCCTTCTCTACGATTGTTACTTCATATCCGGTTTTTGCAGCATCCATAGCTGCCGAAATACCCGCTATACCGCCGCCGATAACCAGTATCTTCCTGCAAAAAGCGTCGAGTTTGTAAGGCTCAGGCAGTGTTATCTTCTGTATCTTGATGACACCCATTTTCAGATAATCTTCAGCCATCATCTGAATATGGTCAATACCGCCTTCTTCTCCGGCTTTTTTTGTGCTTGGATGGGTCCATACAACCTGCTCTCTCAGATTGACACGATCCACAAGGCAGCCGTCAAATCTGAAAATATCGAAATTGACCCGGCGGGAACAGGCTCCAATCACGAGAGAATTGACTCCCTCGCCGGCTATATCCTGCTTGAGTAATTCCAGGCCTTCCTTGCCGCAAAGAAACGGGTGTGTCTTGACTATGCCCACGCCGGCTTCTTTAGGAACCGCGCTAAGCTTTTCTACATTGAGAGCTTCTCCGATTCCGCAACCAGTGCATATATATACGCCATATTTCTTATTCATGGATAACCTCCTACCTCCTCACCAGGGTTTGAATAGCCTTAAGGGCCATACCGGTGGCATTCTGGTTTGACGATACCACATCGGCAGGCTTGTTGGCACATCCTGCAGCAAACATTCCGCCCTTATTAAAATCATTGATGATGAATCCGTCAGGGTTATAATTCAATTCTGCATGCGGTTTGCTTATTGCTGCTGTCGGTTGCATGCCTGTAGCAAGAACGGCCATTTCAACAGTCTGTCTGACCTTTTCACCTGTTACGGCATTTTCGGCAACTACTGTAATATTTTTTGTGGCAGGATCTTCACTTACTTCCGCCACTTTGCCCTTGATGAAAAATACTTTGTCGTCGGCCTTGATCTTGTTATAAAATTTTTCATATCTCAGGCCGGGAGTCCTCAAATCTATATAAAAGATATAGATTTTGGCATCAGGATATTGTTCCCTGATATAAGTCGCATGCTTGAGTGAAGCCATGCAGCATATGTAAGAACAATAAGGAAGGTGATTTTCATCCCTTGATCCGGCGCACTGGGCAAATGCAACGCTTTCCGGAGCCTTGCCGTCGGAGGGGCGGAGTATTTTCCCCTTTGTGGGGCCATTTGGAGAAGCATATCTTTCCAGAATCATGTTCGTAATTATATTAGGATACTTACCGAATCCGAGATTATCGATCTTATTAGCGTCATACGGAGCCCATCCTGTTGCCCATACGATTGCGCCCACCTTAAGGTTAATAGTCTTTGATTCCATCTTAAGGTCTATTGCGCTGTATTTACATGCATCAACACACTTGGCACATTCAGGCCCTTTGCATGTTGCGCCGTCAATAACATAACGCATTGGAAATGACATTTCAAAAGGTCTGAATATAGCCTTTGTATTATCGAGGCCGAAATTGAAGTCGTTTTTTCTTTCAACAGGGCATACTTTAACGCATTCATCGCAAGCCACACAGTTTTCATTGATATATCTCGGGCTTAACTTGATCTGAACATCATAATTTCCCGGCACGCCCTCAACATTTTGAACCTCTGCCAGTGTAAAAACTTTGATTCTCGGGTTGTCTTTAATTCTCCTGAAATTGATCTCAAGACCGCAGGTCGGAGGACATAGCTTTGGAAAATATTGATTTAATTGCGCTACTCTTCCACCCAGGTAAGGATTTTTTTCGACCAGAAAGACCTCATACCCCACTTCTGCAGTCTCAAGGGCCGTGGTCAAACCGCTCATTCCGCCCCCGACGACCAGAACGCTTCCGCTAGCAGGAGCTGCTTTGTCTGCTGTCATGCTATCCCTCCGTGCTTAAAAAAGTTAATCTTAATAAAATAATAAAAAACCGGCGATATCCTTTATATGATGGTTTCGTAAAAAGTCCAAATATGCTCTCTTAATGAGCTTTTTGGGGATTTTTAAATGACTTCGCTAAATCACAAGAACTCGGGCTAAAGCCCTCAAACAGCTTGTGATTTTTAACGCTCAGTTCTTTAAAAATCTACTTCCCAAAAATCTCAAATCCGTTCGCATATGACTTTTTACGAGTCTATCAATTTTCATATGTTTAGAATATCTCATACTTTAACAATGTGTAAGCTATTCTGTTAATACTCTAATATTATTTATGATACAATTAATTAAATACTTATATAATTTGGCCGATTCTAGTAATTTAATTAAGATTTAATGTCAAGTTATATTATTTTTATTACATGAACTTAAAATAGTATGATATTTGAAACTAATTTAAAGGAAATAATGATATAAATAGATGATATATCAGAAATTTATATTGTTGTTAAATAATATACTAATTACTAATATAGGATGAGCTCTTAAAGAGTAAAATGTTGAGAGACTCGTAAAAAGTATAAAATCCCGTCACTCCCGTGAAAATCCGCGCCGGCGGAAAACACTTAAAAAGATCCGCCGCGGCGGAATCTCGCGGGAATGACGCTTAGAAGTGAATTCGAACTTTTTATGAAGCCGTCATCTTTAATGCTTCTTCAAACTTCTTATTAATTTCCTCGGTTATAACGGCTGCCTCCTCAAGAAGAATAAATACTTTCCCCACATCTTTATCTTTTGCTTTTCTGGCCCAATCCCGGTATGTTTCGGCATGTTCTTTGTTGTGCTTTATCCAGTGCTCCAGTAGTTTTGCCATTTTTTGATCAAAAGAGAGAGTTGAAGCCGTTTCTTGGTTGTGATGATTATGATTATGGTGATGTGTCATTGAGTCGTCTCCTTCCACAAATTGAATGAATATTAACGACAATAATTATAATGGCTTTGCATTATAGTCAACAAAACATAATCGTATATACCCCGGCTTGAAACAAATGAAATATTTTATAATTTCCAGTAATAATCGGCGCTTTAACTACCGGACA
This sequence comes from Desulfobacterales bacterium, assembly GCA_030689795.1. Taxonomy (GTDB): domain Bacteria; phylum Desulfobacterota; class Desulfobacteria; order Desulfobacterales; family RPRI01; genus RPRI01. The sequence goes on from JAUYEO010000169.1 coordinate 31,055, forward strand.
ATATCCATTGTTGTTTTTGCAGCTCTTATATCAGGTATTATTTCAGGAGCTTTTATTGCATTAACGTGGGATCTGCCCCAGGTACGCTCGCTTGAGTCTTTCAGGCCGGCCGGAGTGACACGAATATATTCCGCCGACGGTATATTGCTTTCGGAGCTTTATCTGGAAAAACGAGAACCTGTGCCGCTCAAGGCAATTCCGTATTATCTCAAAGCAGCGCTTGTTGCTACGGAAGACAGGAACTTTTATAAGCACAGCGGTGTGGATATAAGGGGAATCCTCCGCGCCATAATAAAAGACATAATGGCGGGAGAATATGTCGAAGGCGCAAGCACAATAACCCAGCAGGTTGCAAAAACTTTTTTTCTGACCCCAAAAAAGAGTTTGTTGCGGAAGATCAAAGAAGCTATCCTTTCCTTTCAGCTTGAACGCCGCTACACCAAAGACGAAATAATGGAACTGTATGTCAACCAGATATACTTCGGAAGCGGCGCTTACGGTGTCGAATCTGCGTCAAAATTATATTTCGGAAAATCGGCAAAAGACCTTAACCTTACCGAATGCGCTCTGATAGCCGGTTTACCCAAATCCCCTTCCCGTTTTTCCCCTCTCATAAATTTGAATGCGGCTCAAAAAAGAAGAAATATTGTACTAAAGCAGATGCTGGCAACCGGGATAATCTCCGAAGCCGAACATAATGCTTCAGCCGGTAATCCTGTTATACTTTTTAATCATCAACAAAGCAGAGTCATTGCACCCTATTTTATAGAATATGTAAAAAATTATCTCGAAGAGGTACTGGGCGCATCACGATTGTACAGGGAAGGGCTTACCGTTCATACCACTCTTTTGTCAAATCTGCAGAATGCTGCCGAAGAGTCATCTGCAAACGGAATTGCTGAAATTGCAAAAAGAATGAAAAAGCGCGGCATAATAAATCCCGATCCTCAGTGCGCTCTTATCTCCATTGACATAAAGACCGGTGGAATCGTTGCCATGACAGGAGGTAACGATTTTTCTAAAAGCTCTTTTAACAGGGCCACAATGGCTTTAAGGCAACCCGGATCGGCATTTAAACCTTTTATTTATGCTCTTGCCGTTGAACGCGGGTTTACCCAGCATTCATTACTTCTTGATGCTCCGGTTGTCTTTAAAGGCGGAAAAATCGGCGAAGACTGGATACCCCAAAATTATTCGGGCAGTTATGAAGGTGAAATTACATTAAGGAAGGCGCTTGCCATTTCAGAGAATATTCCCGCCATCAGGCTTACAGAAATTCTTGGCCCTTCTTATGTGGCGCAATTTGCCCACAGACTCGGAATCGAAACTTTCCTTGACCCGAACCTTTCCCTTGCTCTCGGCACATCCGGGGTAACATTGATGGATCTGTCATCCGCATATGCGGTATTTCCAAACATGGGCAAATATATCAGGCCTTTTTGTGTAACCGAAGTTGAAGATCACAGGGGGAATATCATATGGCGGACAAAACCACAAAAAAGGATTGTGATGTCGGGCGAAGGGGCCGCAATAATGACAAACATGCTTGAGGCCGTGATAAATGAAGGCACTGGAACTGCTGCGCGAGTCCTGAACCGATCTGTCGCAGGAAAAACAGGAACAACCAATGATCACAAGGATGCGTTTTTTATTGGCTTCTCTCCGTCGGTGCTGGCAGGGGTATGGGTTGGCCGCGATATGCCGGCTTCGCTTGGTAAAGGAGAAACCGGAGCAAAGGCGGCGCTTCCTATATGGATCGATTTCATGTCAAAAGCCCTTGCAAACAAACAGGGCGAGGCATTTAATGTGCCTGAAGGAGTAGTCATTGTAAACATAGATCCTGCGACGGGTCTTCCGGCATCACCCGAATCAAAGGTTGTTGCAACTGCTCTTTATAAAAAAGGAACGGAGCCAAACCATCCATAAATAACCTCTATAAACCTCAAAAAAGCCGAGTGTGCGAGGCGTGATGGAAGGGAGACGATTGAAGCCGGGAGATTGACCTGTCCTAACATGTTGACTTTTTAGCGCTGTTAAAATATTGTCGGACAAATTCTGTTCGGAGTGAAATAATAAACCGGAGTTCTTCAAGCGGATATAATATTTATGCCTCTTTTTCAAAATAAATTAAAATTCAATCCTGTCATCATCTCAATCATCGCTGTAATTATAGTAACTTTCTCCTATTTGTACGGTATTCCTTTTCTTGACCTCATGGAATTGAAAACCGTCGATTTGAGATTCAAATCAAGAGGGAACATACCTACAACTTCAGATGTCGTTCTTGCTGTAATAGACGAAAAAAGCATCGCAAAAGAAGGCAAATGGATCTGGCCCAGGTCAAAAATGGCGGAACTTGTCAACAGGCTTTCAAATGCCGGAGCTAAAGTAATCGCTTTCGATATCGGGTTTCTTGAAGCCGATGAAAAGAGCACTGTCAGAGCAATAGAAGAGATTCAGAAAAAGATGGGGGATCTCACCCAAGTCAATCCTTCACTGGCAAAATATCTCGAGGATCTCAAATTCCATACGGACAATGACAGGCTTCTTGCAAATGCAATACGCAACTCAAAAGCAAAAGTCATCCTCGGCTATTTTTTCCAGACCGATAAAACATCGGCAGGACATATCGATGAAAAAGAAATCCGCATGCACCAGAACAATGTTCAGAGCTCGGAATACAAATCGATATCCTATTCATCAGAATCGGCCAGAAATGCCCCGCTCATAGAGACTTTTTCTCCACAGTCAAATATCAAAGCTATTTCAGAAACAACAGGTTATTCGGGTTATTTCAACATGTTTCCTGATGAAGACGGAGTAGTCCGGTGGCTTCCGGCCGTTCTGAAATGCAGGGAATCTCTGTATGCTCCGTTATCCGTTGTCACTGTCAGCGCTTTTCTTGACAGCCAGCCCTCTGTTCAATTGTATGAATACGGCGTCGGTGAAATAAAAATCGGGGATATGTCAATTCCGACCGATGAGATCGGAAGGATAATAATAAACTACAGGGGGCCCGGAAAAACTTTTCCGCATATTTCCGTAACCGATATTCTGAAAGGCGAAGCTGATACAAACATTACAAACATCATAAAAGACAGGATTGTCCTCATAGGAGCTACCGCCGTAGGAGTATATGACCTCAGGGTAACCCCATTTTCAACTGTCTTTCCCGGTCTTGAAATTCATGCAAATGTTATAGACAGCATTCTCGGCAAAGACCTTATGTACCACCCGGGCTGGTCAAATATTTTCGATATATTCGCAATAATCATCGCCGGACTGTTTCTTGGAATAATAATTCCCAGAACCAATGTATTGGCGGGCGCGGCGGCATCGATATTTTTATTTTTCGGATATATTCTTCTATGCCAGTTCCTTTTTTCCGGAAAGGGGTGGATATTGAACCTGGTCTATCCTCTTTCGGTTATGATAATAGTCTATGTCAGTATCACACTTTACAGATACATAGCCGAATCCAAACAGAAAAAATTCATCAGGGACGCATTCTCCACTTACCTTGCTCCTTCGGTAGTAAAGCAGCTCATCGATTCACCTGAGAAGCTGGGTCTAGGCGGCCAGGAACGGGATATTACCGCTTTTTTTTCAGATATCCAGGGTTTTACAGGCATTTCCGAGACACTCTCCCCTAAAGAGCTGGTTGATCTTTTAAATGAATTCCTTACTGAAATGACCGATATCATCCTCGAATTCGAGGGAACAGTGGACAAATTCGAAGGCGATGCGATCATCGCCTTTTTCGGAGCGCCAAATGACTTGCCCAATCATTCAGAAGTTGCCTGCAAGGCATGTATAAAAATGCAGAAAAAACTCGAAGCGCTGAGGACAAAATGGAAATCAGAGAAAAGACCCGCACTGAAAATGCGCATAGGACTTTGCAGCGGTAACGCCATTGTCGGGAACATGGGATCAAAGAACCGGATGGATTATACGATGATGGGAGATACGGTCAACATTGCCGCAAGGCTTGAAGGAGTAAACAAGATTTACGGCATTTATTCAATGATAAGCGATACGACATTTGCCGCGGCGGGAAACGGAATAGTGACACGTGAGATAGACTCGGTAAATGTGGTCGGCAGAAACGAACCTGTTACCATATACGAACTCGTGGGGCTTCCCGAAGATATTGATGACGGTACGCGCAGGACTTTCGACAGTTACGCAAAAGGTCTTGCGGCATACAGGAGGAGCAACTGGGACCTTGCCATAAAACAATTCATATCGGTTCTCGACCTCACCATAAACGACGGGCCAAGCAAAACAATGCTGGCCCGTTGCAATGAATATAAACTCAATCCGCCTGAAAAAGACTGGAACGGGGCATATACGATAAAGACCAAATAGGCCCGGAAAGTCTTTTTATACTGCTAATATCATTCAACTTGCTGGATGATCTCGCCTTGCTTGTCTCCGTGGAATATGCCGGTTGCATTCGAACCTTCTGTTTCTATGCGCCAGATACCGCCCATCGACTGGGCTGCAGGACCATAAAATGATCCGGATGCATTAAAAGCGCCGTCATCACCGTCTAAAGCACCATCGCCGCTGACTCCAAAATGAGATGTTCCCCCCTCAAAAGATCCGAAAGCGCCTGTTATGGAAGCGCTGTGCGGCTGCTCTATATCTCCACTCACAACGTCCAGGTTAAACTCCGTTACCCAATGACTCATAAAATTTACCTTAGCGTCAAATCCGCCGGTCATGTTGACTCCGCCCGTATCCGTCCAATATGTTCCATGATTATTATTTATTCACAAATACCGGTGATTGTCAATATGGCATTTCACATTAAATCTTCATATTATTGCTTGATTTAACTCAAAATGATGTTATAAGAACTTCCATGATTCGAAAGGCAAGAATACACGATATAAAGGCAATTTACACCCTTCTGCAAATATACAGCAGCAAAGGAGAGCTGTTGCCCCGCCCTTTCAGTAAGCTATATGATCATCTCCGGGATTTCATTGTTTACACTGATGACACAACCGGTGAAGTCATAGGATGCTGCGCCCTGCAGTTCTGCTGGGAATATCTTGCAGAAATCCGATCTCTTGCGGTACATCCCGATCATGTCAGAAAAAAGATAGGCACATTGCTTGCCGAAACTGTTCTCGCCGAAGCAAAAACTTATGAAATGAGAAAAGTTTTTTCCCTTACTTATAAACCCGGGTTTTTTGAAAAACTGGGATTTGTTCATGTTGATAAAACCGAACTTCCGCTCATTAAAATCTGGTCCGATTGCATTCTTTGCGTTAAATTCCCCGATTGCGACGAGATAGCGCTGATCAAAGAAATTATATAAAGAAAGAAGTCGAAATTCAGAAGCCGGAAGTCAGGAGACAGAAGTCGGAAGACAGGAGTCAGAATCCAGAAATCAGGAGCCAGAAGAGGAATAGTATCGGCATTCTTCCAGAGAACCTTTTCATTCTGGATTCTGTCTCCTTTATAAACACAAAGTCATCTATGTATAAATAATATTGTGCGGAAGAGGAGGATATTTCCAGACTCCAGGCTTTGGCAGAATATACTGGCCATCAACAGTCTGCCAGTAAAGATCGGATTTTAATTCTCTCAGTTTTCCGTCATCAGGCGGCCTTGCGTGACTTGTCGGATAGTACGACACCTGAAATATGCAGATATTATCCTTTCTGTCCCTCGCTACAACATAATTCTTTTTGAAACTGTTGACGGAAATATTATTTGAAGCCGCCATCTCCGCCAACTCATCCTCGGTAAGCTTTATCAATATAGCTTTTGAAACACCTCTTTCCGAAATCCTTATCAAAGCTCTCGATCCGCTGCTTCCGGCATAAACGGTTGTAATGCATGGAATCCTTCTCAGATACTGGGCGGCCACAATCGCGGCGGTTCTTCTGCCGCCGGCCATAACAGGAAGTCCATAATATTCGAAATATTTCTTCTGTATATCTTCAGCATACTTATCCCCTTTTTCATAAATGTCCTTTGAAATATAACGCAAACTGCGCGCAAGATCTTCGGCGGCATCAGCAACAGGCCAGTCGACACGAACATGAAAATGGGTCAGGGCGTACCTGTCCGCCAATCTGCCTGAAGGATCTCTTTGAATAAGAAGGGAATAATCAACAGGCAGCAGTATGCGCATAAAATCAACAAATCTTGCCGAATCAAGGAATTTCTGAGTCCTGTCGAATGTATTTGAAAGGGGAAGCATTTTTGAACTTATCATATTGGCTTTGTTTGTTTTATTTACATCAAAGAACCTGATATATTTTTTGTGATCCGCAGAAATGGTATCTTCAACGAAAATAACAAGAAAGGTGTTCTGAGATTCATATTCTATGTCGGATACGCGGGCGCGGGGTTTAAGTTCCCGTTTTTCAACAAAAGGATAGTTTTTATTCTTGCTTAAAAAATTGTTGAAAGAATCGACGAGGGCATATTGAAGCATGAACTGGTCAAGCTCGTCCCTCAGGAGCTCATAATATGACCGCCTCAGTTTATTTGCCTGACTCAGAGATTCTCTGACACTCCAGAACGCCAATTTCCCCTCCCTTAAACTTTGATTAAATCTGGTTTTAATTAGGACCCAGATTTTCGCCGATATCCGCAGATGAATATTTTCTCAAATTATCAAATGCCTTACGTTTGACTTCTGGCTTATTGCCAATTACTTAGTTCTTTATATTTAAAATCTTGATGATCTGCGTTCATCTGCGTCCAAAAAGGAAATTCCTATACTATATATTTATTATCCCTGTTTATTCCCCGGCTTTCATCAGGGCGGCAACAGCCGGCAGAGTCTTCCCTTCAAGCAGCTCAAGAAAAGCTCCACCCCCTGTTGAGATAAAGGTTATCCTGTCCGCTTCTCCAGCCTTGTGCACCGCCGTATCCGTATCCCCTCCGCCCACAATAGTCAGGGCATGGGAATTAGCCAGGCTGTTTACCATCGCCATTGTTCCCCTGCTGAAGGCATCCATTTCAAATGCGCCAAGAGGGCCGTTCCACACTATTGTCTTTGCATCATAAAGCGCTTCTGAAAAGAGCAGCGATGTAGCAGGGCCTATATCGAGAAACATCCATCCTTTTGGAATTTCATCAACCGGCACAATCTTTGTCACGGCATCGGGAGAAAAGGTGTCGGCGGCAACTGCGTCCACCGGGAGATAGAGCCTTATTCCCTTTTCGGACGCCTTCCGGATGATCGTTGCTGCAACTTCCACCAGCTCTTCTTCAATTTTGGAACTCCCGACATCTATGCCTTTGCTTTTCAAAAACGTATTGGCCATAGCCCCGCCGATAATGATTTTGTCAACACGCTGAATCATGTTTTCAAGCGCAGCAAGTTTGGTTGAAACCTTCGCACCTCCTATAACAGCCACAAGCGGCCTCTGCGGATCTGCCATAGCCCTTTTGAAGTATTCCAGCTCTTTCTGAAGCAGAAATCCGGCAACCGATACGGGAGCATGTTCCGTGATCGAGGCAACCGAAGCATTTGCCCTGTGGGAAACTGCAAAGGCGTCGTTGACATAAACATCACAAAACCGCGCCAGTTCTTTTCCGAAGGCATCGTCGTTTTTCTCTTCCTCCGGATGAAATCTCAGGTTTTCAAGAAGCAGGACATCTCCATCAGACATCGAAGATACAAGAGCCATTACTTCCGGCCCGATACAGTCGGGCGCCATCCTTACCTCTCTCCCGAGATAAGAGCCGAGACATTTTAAGACAGGAGCAAGACTGTATTTCGGCTCGACCTTGCCTTTCGGCCTGCCAAGGTGAGATGCAATTATAAGTTTTGCTTTATTGTCGATGGCGTATTTTAAGGTCGGAACTACAAAACGTATCCTTGTATCGTCGGTGATATTATGCTTTTCATCCAGAGGAACATTAAAATCCACCCTTATAAATACACGTTTGCCTGAAAGGTTAACATCTTTTATAGTTTTCAAGATTTCCTCCTTCCCGATGCCGTTAATTTTTCTCATGCATCTTTCTGTGAAAGTCCTTCTTATCAGACCACCGCTTGAAAAATCCGATCATACCTGAATTATAAGCCCTGTCGACCATTTCCTCTTTTACTTTCAGACCTTCTTTCCCCTTCATCGCCTCACGCAGGCAGTCGGTCTTGTAATGACAGGGGAAACAGGATTCCGGGGTGCTTCGCAAGCCATCTTCTCCTTCCGGAAAAACAACCTCGAGTTTAGCGAAACAATAGGGATGCTTTTTCCTGTTCTCCGTCATTTCATCTCCCGGCCCCGAGTTCCCTGACCTGCATGTCAAATTCGCGGTTGATTTTTTCTATATATCCGTTATCTGCAAAACTGTAATATTTATTATCCCCTATTACAAGGTGTTCATGAACAGTTACGCCCATAACCTTGCAGGCAAAAATGAGCTGCCGTGTAACGGAAATATCTTCTGAAGATGGCGCCGGATCGCCTGACGGATGATTATGAGCAAATATCAGGGCAGCAGCGTGATAATCAAGAGCGGCCCGTGCGACTTCCCTCGGATATACCGAACTTGAAGTAAGCGAGCCCTGAAAGAGTGTTTCAGTCCTGATAACTTTATTTTTGGCATCAAGAAATATAACCTTGAAGCATTCTATGTTTTTATCCCTCAGATCATGATTGAGGTATTCAAACAATTCTTTTGAGTTGTTTAACGGATTTTTATTGATCAATCTTTTTTCGAGATAACGGTGCGCGGCGGCCTGCACAAGCTTTATCCCAAAGAGGTTTTTCGGGCCTATGCCTTCTATCTCGCACAATTCATTGGGTGAAGCCTCAAGAACTCCCTGAAGAGTTTTAAATCTTTGCAATGCCGCCTTTGCGGCATCCTTGCAATCCTTGCGGGGAGTTGCAAGGGTCAGGAGAAGTTCTATTACTTCATAATCGTGGAAACCGGAGAGGCCTGATGATATAAATTTATCACGAAGCCTCTCTCTGTGGCCTTCGCCCTTATTTTTTTTGTCACTGCTCATCCATTTCCTGCTTAAGATCCCTTGTCATAAGCCTGAGGACGGCCTCTTTCGGAGAAACATCTTCATAGAGTATACGGTATATTTCATGGGAAATCGGCATCTCGACGCCAAGCTTTAAAGAAAGATTGTAGACCGACTTTGCGGTCTTTACACCTTCTGCAACCATGCGCATTTCGGAAAGGATATCTTTTAACTTCATTCCCTCCCCGATTTTTTTCCCGACAGTATGATTCCTGCTCAGGTCCCCGGTGCATGTCAGAATCAAATCACCGATACCGGCAAGACCTGTAAAAGTTCTCGGCTTAGCTCCAAGCGCCAGGCCCAGACGCCGTATTTCGGTCAGGCCTCTTGTAATAAGAGCAGCTCTCGTATTCAATCCGAGACCAAGGCCGTCTATAACACCAGCGGCAATGGCAATAACATTCTTAACCGATCCTCCCAGTTCCACGCCTGTAACATCATCATTAGTGTAAACTCTGAAAAACGGAGCGGCAAAAACACACTGAACAAATGCTGCTGCATCAGGATCCTTTGATGCCGCAGTCACGGCAGTAGGAACTTTTCTTGCAACCTCCTTTGCAAAGCTCGGCCCTGAAAGCGCTGTAAAGTTTCCCTCCGGAATGCCGGGAATGCATTCTTTAAGAACGCCGGACATTGTCAGATATGTGCTGTTCTCTATCCCCTTTGTAGCTGATACTATTATTGTATCTCTCGCAATCAGGCCTGAAATTTTCATTGCGATTTCACGCATTACATGGGATGGAACAGCTATCAGCACAAGGTCTTTTCGTGTAACAACATCCTCAATATCATTTGAAGGAAAAAGATTTGAAGAGAGCGTTACACCGGGAAGGAAAACCTTATTCTCTCTGAACTCGAGTATCTGTTCCTTCACATCCTTTTCAAAAACCCAGAAGTCTATTCTGAATCCTTTATCCGCAAGAAGATTCGCAAGAGCTGTGCCCCAGCTCCCTCCACCTACGACACCTATTCTTGTACTGCTTATATCAGCAATTTTATTCATTTAAAAATCTATTTAATCCTTTTCAGCAAGCCTCGCAGCGCCGACAACTTTTTCAGTCGACTCCCTGTTAATCAACTTGACGCCCTGGGTATTCCGGCTGATAATAGAAATGCCGCTTATAGGAGTGCGAATAATTTTTCCCGTATCGGTCATAAGCATCAGGTCATCCGCATCATCAACAATCAGTATTCTAACGACCCGGCCGTTTCGTTCGGTCGTCTTTATGCCTATGACACCCTTTCCGCCTCTTTTCTGAACAGGATATTCATCTATCGATGTCCTTTTCCCGAAACCGTTTTCCGTAACTGCAACGAGTGTCTGGCCGTGAGTTAAGACTTCCATTCCCACAATACGGTCGCCATCGGCAAGGCGCATACCGCGCATTCCGCCTGCAATGCGGCCGGTTGTACGCACATCCGACTCGTGGAAACGGATAGATTTTCCCGTCGCGGAACATACGAAAACATTAAGGGTTCCGTCCGTAATCCGCGCCGCGATAAGCTCATCCCCCTCATCAAGATGCAAAGCCCTGATTCCTCCCAGCCTGGGGCGGCTGTAATCCATCAGATCCGTCCTTTTAACCAGCCCATGTTTGGTTGCCATTATTACATAAGAACCGGGCTCAAAAGCCTTAACAGGAAGAATGGTGGTCAGTTTTTCACCTTCATTAAAGTTGAGGAGATTTACTATAGCCTTTCCGCGGGTTGTCCGTCCGGATTCCGGAATATCATATACCTTGCACCAGTAGACTTTTCCCTGATTTGTAAAAAATATGAATGTATGGTGGGTTGAAGCGACGAAAAGGTGGGCAACGAAATCCTCCTCTTTGGTGCCCATCGCCGTTTTCCCTTTTCCTCCCCGGCCCTGGGCCTGATATACACTTGCAGGAGTTCTCTTGATATATCCATCCTTTGAAACGGTTACAACCATATCCTCTTCTACTATCATATCCTCAATGGAAATATCCTCTGTTTCTTCTATAATTTCGGTTCGGCGGGAATCACCGTACTCATTTTTTATCTGAGTAAGCTCATCCTTTATGATATTCAATACGAACTGTTCGCTTGCAAGAATCTCCCCGAATCGGGCGATATCTTTCAGAATAGCATTGTATTCATCAATAATTTTTTCACGCTCAAGGCCGGTAAGTCTTTGAAGGCGCATATCGAGCACAGCCTGGGCCTGAATCGGCGTCATGCTGAATTTCGATATAAGGCCGTTTTTGGCATCTCCCGGAGATTTGGAACTTTTGATCAATGAAATGACGGCATCGATATTATCTATTGCTATCTTGAGACCTTCGAGTATATGGGCCCGCGCTTCGGCTTTTTTCAGATCGAACCTTGTCCGCTTTACTATTATATCCTTCCGGTGAAGAACAAAATACTCAAGTATCTCCTTTAAAGTCAGAATCTCCGGCCTGTTGTTTACCACGGCAAGAAAAATAATCCCGAAGGTGCTTTCCATGCGTGTATGCTTGTAAAGCTGGTTTATCACCACTTTCGCCACCTGGTCCTTTTTCAGGCTGATGGCAATCCGCATACCCTCCCTGTCGGATTCATCCCTTACATACTTTATTCCCTCTAAATGCTTATCGCGGATCATCTCCGCAATCTTCTCTATAAGCCCGGCCTTGTTGACCATATAAGGAAGCTCGGTAACCACTATGGTCTCATTTTGATTCTTTTTATCTATTTCAACCTTAACGCGGGCCCGTATCTTAACCTTGCCTCTCCCGGTGGAATAGGCTTCGGATATTCCGCTCCTTCCGTAAATGATGGCGGCCGTGGGAAAATCAGGGCCGGGAACTATTTTTATAAGTTCCTCACATGAAATACCGGGGTCATCGATAAGAGCTCTTATCGCATCTGCAATCTCGGTCAGGTTGTGCGGAGGAATATTTGTTGCCATGCCGACGGCGATTCCGGAAGATCCGTTTATCAGAAGGCATGGAATTTTCGCAGGCAAAATTGAAGGTTCGGTCAGCGACTCGTCATAGTTCGGGACAAAATCAACAGTCTCCTTATCGATATCCTCCATCATTTCATGAGCAAGGCGCATCATCCTCACTTCGGTATACCTCATCGCAGCAGGAGGATCTCCGTCTACCGAGCCGAAATTGCCCTGCCCGTCAATCAGCATATACCTTAATGAAAAATTCTGCGCCATGCGCACCATGGTATCGTAAACGGCGGTATCGCCATGCGGATGATACTTGCCGATGACATCACCCACAATCCTTGCCGATTTTTTGTACGGTTTATTCCAGTCGTTCTTCAGCTCGCGCATAGCATAGAGAACACGGCGGTGAACAGGCTTAAGACCATCCCGGACATCCGGCAAAGCCCTCCCGATAATAACGCTCATGGCGTAATCGAGATAGGACTTTTTCATTTCGGTCTCTATGTTAATCTCTGATAATTTTTCAGCTTCCATCATGACAGAACCTTATTAATTCTATTGCTTTCATTCAAACGAAATTTCCTCCTGCTTAAAATAATTACGGCATATTAAATACAGAATTTAAACCGGCAGAAAGGGCGATAATAGATAAAGCCATTGAACCTTGACAGTTTTGATAAGAAAAGGATTATTGGACTTTTTACGAAGCCGTCATTAATTTTCTTTATTTGCTGACAAACGCTCCGGCAACAAATAAAAGGAATACTTCATATACAAGCACAGGAATATAACTGCCGAAAAGAGCATAAACAATCCCGCCCCCGATTATGGCAGGCACGCCACAAAAAACCAGAACTCCCAATTTTCTGCTGATGTCCATCTTGCAAACCTCCTATAACTTATTGTATCCATATAATAAACTGTTTGATAATAAGAACTGCTGACTATTTAAAACATACTTGGAACATTCGTCTATTTCTACCAGCAACAGTTTAATAAGTAAAGAAAAAACAGACCTGATGTACCCGAAAAAGTCAAATTTCAGACGGCAAAGTAAAAAGCTCAGTATGCAAGGCGCGCGAATCTTGAGGAATGAAGCGTACTTTTTGGTACGCTGCAATGACGAAAGATGAAGCGTCCGCCGCGGCGGACAGAATGACTTTTTACGAAGCCGTCAGATTTATTTTCTCTCAACAATCATCGCCATCCCCATCCCGCCCCCGATACACATCGTAATGAGCCCTGTGGCATATCCTTTCCTTTTCATCTGATTCATTCCTGAAACCATCTGGCGCGCTCCGGTGCATCCTATCGGATGTCCCAGAGATATACCGCTTCCCAGTTCATTCGGTCTATCATTTTCAATTCCAAGTTCGCGCATGCAACCGATTGCCTGTGCAGCAAACGCTTCATTTAACTCAATCATATCAATGTCTTTTAATGTCATCCCGGCCGATTTCAAAACTTTCCTGACAGCAGGAACAGGACCGAGCCCCATGTAAGCAGGATCAACACCACCTGACGCAAAAGCCTTAATCGATATTATGGGCTCAAGACCCAGCTCTTTCGCTTTTTCGGAACTCATCAAAACAACTGCCGCGGCCCCGTCATTAATGCCTGAAGCATTTCCGGCAGTTACGCTCCCGTCCTTCTTGAATGCGGGCCTTAATTTCGCCATTTTTTCAATGCTTGTTTCCATGGGACGCTCATCTTTATCAAATACGGTTTCGCCTTTGCCTGTCTTTATGACTACCGGCACTATCTCCTGTGCAGATATGCCGTTCTTTATGGCAGCCATAGCTCTGTTATGGCTCAGGACACTGAGCTGATCCTGTTCCTCCCTACTGATTTCATACATGGCGGCAATATTTTCAGCGGTTAATCCCATGTGGTACCCGTAAAAAATCTCGAATAACCCGTCAAAAACCATGAGATCATAAATCTGGCCTGTCCCAGTAAGTTCCATTCTGTGTCCCCAGCGGGCTTTCGGAAGAGCCATTGGAGCAAGGCTCATATTTTCCTGGCCTCCTGCTATTATTACATCAGCCTGGCCTGTCATTATGGAAGAGGCGCCCAGGGCAATGGCTTTCAGACCGGAACCGCAAACCTTGTTGATTGTAAATGCCGGAGTCTCTTTCGGAAGCCCCGCCCGGATCATGGACTGTCTGGCCGGATTCTGGCCCTGACAGGCCTGGAGCACGTTGCCCATGATAACTTCATCAACCGTAACAGGGCTATTTGAATTGTCCCAGTCCGAATATCTGCTCTCAAGCTCAGTTAATCCTTTATCTTTCAATTTATCCGGAGCATTC
>JAUYEO010000170.1 GCA_030689795.1 Desulfobacterales bacterium
CATACTGATTGGCGGGACCTTCGGCTGGGTTAGCGCTGTCTGTTTCTGTCCAGGATTCTGTGAAGATCGGCCTGAATGGTGGCGAGAGAAGACTCAACTGTGCTTTGCGGCTGTGTCCTGAGAATATCCATATCTTTCAGGCCGCTTCCCGTCAGCATTAATACCACGGTTGCATCCGGAGCAATTTTCCCCTGACCGCGCAGTTTTTTCACCGCCCACAGCGAGGTGGCGGTTGCCGGTTCGACAAAAAATCCCGCACGTGCGAAGATTTGCTGGGATTCGATGATCTCATCTTCGGTGACATCTTCGGCGAGCCAGCCATACCGGTGCGCTTTCTGAACGATTTCATCTCCTCCCGCAGGATTGCCGCCTGTTATCGCCTCGGCGACCGTCTTAAAATTTGAAAACGGGATGATATGCTTCTTCCCCTGTTTGATCGCGCTTACGACAGGGCTGTTGTTCGCCGCCTGCACGACGATCATTTTCGGGAGCCGTTCGATAAATCCTGCTTCATATAACTCCCGGTATCCTTTAAAAATTCCACGTATATGTCCGCATGCCGATGTCGGCACCGCTATGAAGTCCGGGACTCTCCGGTTCAATTGTTCGAACATTTCAAACGCCGTCAGCTTGTAACCTTCGACCCGTATAGGGCCGTTCCCGGAAACAATACGGAGGGAAAATTCTTTTGCCAGTCCCAAAATTCTGTTTTTCATCAATGAATAATCGGGCGTGTCGACCTTCAGGACTGTTGCTCCATGGACATTCATCGCAAGAATCTTCTCGGCCGGTGTGAAATCCGGAACAAAGACAAGAACATTCAATCCCGCACGCGCTCCGTATGCGGCGAGAGAATTGCCCATATTCCCCGTTGAGATTGTTGCCGTGACCTTCTCCTTCATCTCTTTTGCCATCCAGACGCAGAAAAGCGATCCGCGGTCCTTGAAACTCCATGTCGGGTTGACCGTTTCATTCTTCAGAAGAAGATGCCTGATCCCGGTATGCGATTCAAGCAGTTTTCCGGCTTCAAGAAGAGGCGTATTTCCTTCACCGAGGGATAACCCGGAATCGACGGAGGAGAACGGGAGGAAGTCTGCAAACCGCTCCCAGAGAAATCTTCCGGGCCGTATTTTTGCTGAAGTAATTCCCGGAACAACCGCTTCGAGAGATTCTCCGTCTGCAGTAAACTCTTCGATCATATCAAACGGGAATTCCCGTCCGCTCAATGTGGACTGTAGTTTTACTCTTTTCACGCTCATGTATCAGTTGCCCCGATCCTTCACAGAATATGTCGTCGATATCATAATTGTTGAGGAAACGGCAACAATGATTACGGCTTGAGGTTCTGCCTCTTCGCAACATATCGAATTCAGAGTGACTTTTTACGAAGCTGTCATGATTGGTCAATAATAAAAGGTTATATCTCCTTAATAAATAATATGTTGACAAACAATTATTAAAATGTTCAGATATTATCGACTATGCAGTCGGTTATAATCAGGAGGATTTATGCCAAGGATTGTTGACAGAGACAAGAAGCGATCAGAGATCGCCCAGAAGGCTATCGAAGTACTTGCCAAAAGAGGATTTCAGGCGACGACGATTCAGGAAATCGCCGATGCCGCAGGTCTCGGCAAGGGGACAGTCTATCACTACTTTAAAACAAAAGAAGAGATTTTATCTGCGGTCTCCGAGGAGATATTTCATGAGATGGAGAGGTCTTTCGGCGCGGCTCTGCTCAGGATAGACAAGCCGATGGAGAAACTATCCGCCTTGATTGAGGAAGCCCTTCATGTAACCGAAGACGTGGAACACCTTTTTATTGTCTATACGGAATTGTGGCTGATGAACATCAGGGGAGACAAATATAATGATTATATGAGCGTCATAAAGAACCTCCACAATGATCTGAAGAATCTGACGGCAGGAATGATTGATGAAGGGAAAAAGCAGGGACTCTGGGACAAAGATACCGATTCGGACGCGTTGGCCGCCTATCTGGTCGCTTCATTTGACGGTGTTGTCGTCCATTACATGATGGATAAAGGAAATTTCGATATCAAGCGCGTCACAAAAGAGTTCATACGTTTTGTTCTGCGGCAGGGAACACCGAAAAAATGATAGGCAAAGAAGAAGAGACACATAATCCGGGGGATGTCGTTTTTCAGGTACGGGACCTCACTAAAATATATAAAATGGGAGAGGTTGAGGTTCACGCCCTGCGTGGGGCGGACCTTGAACTTTATTCCGGAGAGCTGGTTGTTTTCCTGGGGCCTTCGGGAAGCGGAAAATCGACATTATTAAATATTTTAGGAGGCCTGGATACGGCGACCAGCGGCTCTGTTTCTTACAGAGGTAAGGACCTGACCGGTGCAGGAGAAAAGGAGCTGACGGAATATCGCCGTTTTCATGTGGGATTTGTGTTTCAGTTTTACAACCTGATTCCCAGCCTTACAGCAAGGGAGAACGTGGCGATAGTGACGGAGATAGCAGTCAACCCGATGGTTCCGGAAGATGCTCTGGCTCTTGTCGGATTGACCGAGCGGCTGGATCATTTTCCCGCACAGTTATCCGGCGGAGAGCAGCAGCGTGTGGCGATAGCCCGCGCAATCTCAAAAAACCCTGAAGTTTTGCTCTGCGATGAACCGACGGGGGCTCTTGATTCCAAGACGGGGATCGTGGTGCTCGAAGCCCTGGAGCGTATCAATCGGGAGTTGGGTACGGCAACGGCGATTATCACGCATAACGCGGACATAGCCGGCATGGCCGACCGGGTCGTTCATCTCAGTAACGGAAGAATTGCGGATGTGAAGGAAAACAGGGTGAAAAAATCGCCCGGTGAACTTAAATGGTGAAATAATGAAGGCGCTTAACCGGAAACTCTGGCGGGATGTGTGGCGGATGAAAGGCCAGGTTTTTGCCGTAACGCTGGTGGTCATGAGCGGTGTGGCGACCTTTATCATGTTCATCAGCACCATAGATTCCCTGAATCTCACCAGGAACACGTTTTATCGCGAC
Organism: Desulfobacterales bacterium; assembly: GCA_030689795.1. Taxonomy (GTDB): domain Bacteria; phylum Desulfobacterota; class Desulfobacteria; order Desulfobacterales; family RPRI01; genus RPRI01. The sequence continues at coordinate 3,019 of JAUYEO010000170.1, forward strand.
TACGGCTTTGCCGATGTTTTTGTCAACCTCAAACGCGCACCGGAAAGCCTGAAGGATAAGATAAAAAATATTCCCGGTGTCAACCAGATCGAGACCCGTGTTTCCGCCTATGTAAAGCTCGATATCGCCGGATTTACCGAACCAGTTACTGCCAGAATTCTATCCATTCCTGATGACGGCAGGCCTCTCCTGAATCGTCTGTGTATAAGGAAGGGCAGACTTGCAGATCCGGCAAAGGATAACGAAGTGGTTATCAATGAAAACTTTGCCAAGGCACATGGCTTCGATCCGGGTGATCAATTTGCGGCGGTCATAAACGGAAAATGGAAGAGGCTCACCATTACAGGCATTGCCCTGTCTCCGGAGTTTGTTCTTCTGATGCGGCCGGAGGCAATAAGTCCTGATTTCAAGCGGTTTGGCATCCTGTGGATGGGTCGCAAGGCTCTCAGTAAATCTTATAATATGGACGGGGCGTTTAACGATGTTGTATTAACTCTCTATCCGCATGCAAAATTGAGTGACATTCTTGTTGAACTTGACAATATCGTGGAGCCGTACGGCGGGTTCGGCGCGTACGGACGTGAGGATCAAATATCTCATCGCATGCTGAATGAGGAATTCCGACAGCTTCAGAAGAGCTCGAAAATATTTCCCACGATTTTTATCTGCGTCGCGGCTTTTCTGCTCAATGTCGTAATGAGCAGGACAATAAATACGCAGCGCGAACAGATTGCGGCCCTGAAGGCATTCGGATACAATAATATCGATGTCGGCATTCATTATGCGAAACTTGTAATTCTGATTTTATTTACCGGCCTGATTCTTGGTATCGCCGGGGGCATCTGGTTTGGAAACATGCTGGGCGCCATTTATATGGAAGTCTATAGGTTTCCATATCTTATATATATATTGCATCCGGAAGTTATCATTGCCGCAATTCTTATAAGCGTCCTGTCGGCTCTTGCCGGAACTTATCATTCTCTCCGGCGGGCAGCCCGACAGCGACCTGCCGAGGGTATGCGCCCCGAGCCTCCTGCAAAGTACAGGGTGACTCTGATCGAAAAAACAGGAATAGGGCGCCGGCTGACCCAGCCGACAAAGATTATCGCACGAAATATCGAGCGCAGGCCGGTAAGGACTTTTCTTTCGATCGTCGGAATAGCGGTTGCATGCGCCACCATGATATCCAGCGGATTTTTCAAGGATTCGATTGCCTATACGGTTAATTTCCGGTTCGTTCTTTCCCAGAAGGAAGACATGACAGTTGCTTTCGCCGAGCCGACTTCCCGCAAGGCATTATTTGAGCTCAAATCGCTGCCGGGCGTAAATAACGCCGAGACTTTCCGCAATGTTCCGGCTAAATTGAGATTCGGTCACCGCAGTTACAAAACAGTTATAAACGGAATAGAACAAGACGGCCGAATGCATCTTCTGCTGGATGAGAATCTTAAGACCGTGCCTGTTCCATCTTCAGGCATAGTCTTGGCCGATTATCTGGGGAAGATACTAGGTATCAAAGCAGGCGATATGCTGACCGTAGAGATTCTCGAAGGCTCAAAGCCTGTCCGTCAAATGCCGGTCGTCGCTTTGGCCAAGCAGTATATTGGAGTAACCGGATACATGGATTTAACGGCGTTAAACCGCCTGATGAAAGAGGGTGATGCAATATCCGGCGCTTATCTTTTCACGGATTCAAACTACAGGGAGAAACTGTTCAGGCGTTTTGTGAATATGCCGCGCGTTTCGGGTACCGTGGTCAGAAAAGATGAAATCCGGAATTTTACCGAGGTGCAGGCCAGGGCGATGCTTTTTTTTACTTTCATTGCCACGCTGATGGCCTGTTTCATCTCTTTCGGAGTTGTCTATAACAGCGCAAGAATAGCCCTCTCCGAGCGAAGCCGTGAGCTTTCGAGCCTCAGGGTGCTGGGCTACACGCGCGGGGAAATATCTTACATACTCCTGGGGGAGCTGGGACTGCTTACGCTGGTCGCCATTCCTCTCGGATTTTTCATCGGGTACTGGCTTTGCGCATATATAGCGCAGGCGCTGGCATCCGATCTTTACCGGGTGCCGCTTATCATAGAGATGAAGACATATTCGCTGTCTGCCGCGGTTGTTCTTGCATCGGCTACGGTATCGGGGTTGATTGTTCGCCATAAACTTGACCATCTTGATCTTGTGGAAGTATTGAAAACCAGGGAGTAAATTAATGAATATTGCAACACGCAGAAGAGTATCGGTAATCATGATTATTTCAGCCGTTGTTCTGGCAACGGTTTACGGCTTCATCCCGGAGGCGGAAGATGTCGATCTTGTTGATGTTTCACGGGGTCCGCTCCGGGTGGCAATTGAGGAAGAAGGACGGACACGCCTTAAGGAACGCTTTGTAATTTCGGCGCCGACAGCAGGGTATATAAGGCGAATCACTGCAAAGGTTGGGGAGCCGGTCAAAATGGGAGAGATAGTAGTTGTTCTTGAACCCCTGCGGTCGCAGGCCCTTGATCCGAGGAGCCGCGCAGAAACCGAGGCGACGGTCTCCGCGGCACAGGCTGCGTTCAATGCGGCGCAGGAAAAGGAGCGCGCTTCCGCGGCCGATGCCGATTATCTTGAGAAGAGGCTGGAAAGATTTGCAAATCTCTATTCCAGAGGATATGTGGCTAAAGATCTGCTGGATCAGACGGAGTCCGAGGTTAAAAAGGCGCAGGCTGTCAGAAATTCCGCAAAAGCCGCCGCGGATGCAGCCCGGTTTGAGCTGGAAAGGGCCAGGGCTACTCTGCAGGACTTTGGCACGGATAAAAGAGCCGGAAATAACGGCATCGTTTATGTTTCTTCTCCTGCGGACGGCAGCATTTTTAAAATCCATCGTGAAAGTGAAGGCGCGGTAGGCGCAGGTGAACCGCTCATGGATATCGGAAACCAGGAAAACCTTGAAGTGCTCGCGGAAGTACTCTCTTCGGATGCGGTTAAAATCAAGAAAGGCACCGCAGTTTTATTTAAACGCTGGGGCGGTGATGAACCGCTTGCCGGAAAAGTGAGGATCGTCGAGCCTGCCGGATTTACGAAGGTGTCGAGCCTGGGAGTGGAAGAGCAGAGGGTCCTGGTTGTTGCCGATATTACCTCTCCGCCTGATGCATGGCGCGTTCTCGGTGACGGTTACAGACTGGAGGCGCACTTTGTTGTATGGGAGGGCAAGGATGTTCTCCAGATTCCTGCAAGCGCTCTTTTCCGTTCGGGGAAGGACTGGACTGTTTTTGTCTATGATAAAGGAAGGGCCCGACTGCGTAAGGTTGAAGTAGGTCAGAGAAACGGTTTGACGGCCGAGATAATATCCGGAATAAAGGCGAACGACAAGGTGATTACCCATCCCGGCGATTCGATAGGTGACGGCATCCGAATCCGGGCCGGAAAAAAATAATATTCAGAAACATCGGCGATAACAAAACACAATTATTGCAGGGAGGTGCAGGATGAAGAACTTATTTTTGTTTGTTTTTGCAGGAATGTTTTTTTGTGCTTTTTCCGCTTTTGCCCAGGAGCCCTTTGAATCGGATATAATAAAAACAGCATCGGGGGATCTTAAAATCACATTTATCGGGCACGGGACACTTTTGTTTAATTTCGGCGGTAAAGTCATCCATATTGATCCGGTGGGCCAATATGCCGATTATTCAAAATTGCCGAAAGCAGACATAATACTTTTAACCCATGAACATTCCGATCATCTTGATATAAAGGCAATAGAAACTATCCGAAAGGAAAGCACAATCCTGGTGATGACTGAAACCTGCGCTGCAAAGATCAAAGACGGAATTGTTTTAAAAAACGGCGACAAAAAAACCGTCGATGGATTAGAGATTGATGCAGTGCCTGCGTATAATATCGTCCATATGAGAAGCGAAGGTGTTCCTTTCCATAAAAAAGGAACAGGGAACGGCTATGTAATAAAATTTTCCGATAAAAAGGTTTATGTCGCGGGAGATACCGAAAACATTCCGGAGATGAAAAGCCTTGAGAAAATCGATATAGCTTTTCTCCCCATGAACCTTCCCTATACCATGACGCCGGAAATGGTTGCAGATGGGGCGAAAGCATTCAAACCAAAAATCCTCTATCCGTACCATTACGGGGATACCGATACATCCAGAATTGTAAGTTTAATGAAGGATGCGCCGGGTGTTGAGGTCAGGATACGTAAAATGAAATGATAAATTTATTGAAAACAGGAGCCGGGGACCGGGGGCCAGCCTGAACCGAAACAGCGAGCGCAATCACCGCCGGAGGTCAGCCGCGGCGGACTTGCGGGGAGCTTCAATTTTGATGGTTTCGTAAAAAGTCCAAATATGCTCTCTCAATGAGCTTTTTGGGGATTTGTAAATCACTTCGCTAAATCACAAGAACTCGGGCTAACGCCCTCAAACAGCTTGTGATTTTTAACGCTCAGTAATTTAAAAATCTGTTTCCCAAAAATCTCAAATCCGTTCGCATATGACTTTTTACGAAGCCTTCAATTTTAAAGTTGTTACTAAATAATCAAATTTGATTTTTGTTTTAAAGAAGCTGCATGGTTTCAAAGGAATTGTCGTCAATATCTATCACAAGCAGTTTGTTTCTTAAAAGAGAGCCTTTCCCCAGAATAATTTTTATCGCTTCCGAAGCCTCAAGGGAAGCAATCAGTGAAACGCAGTGAGACAGCGCCCCGAGAGATGTTTCGGCTCCCTTATCCGGTGCATTTTCAGGATCGCCGTAAATAAGCTTCAAACCAGGGTCTTCGGGAAATATCGTGGTTATGTGCCCGTAGTTTCCCGCAACTGCCGCAGATACGAGACGGCAGCCCGCTTTTTTTGAAGCCCTCTCCAGAACAAAACGGGCGGTCAGTGAATCAAGACAGTCGATAACCGCATCCGAGCCCCCGATTATCCCTTTCGCATTTTCTTCATTGAGATATTCAGAATGTTTCCGTACCGTGACGGAAGAATTGATTTCTTTTATTCTTTTTTCGGCTGCGTCTGCCTTTAGTGTTGAAATAAGATTTTCCCTGCAGAGGAACTGGCGGTTCAGGTTGCTTTCTTCAAAAACATCCCCGTCAACGAGGGTTAAGGTTCCGATTCCAATTCTGGCAAGTATTTCTGTAACGACTCCACCAAGACCTCCCAGACCGACAACGGTTATTCTGGATTTTAAAAGGGTGGCCTGATCGGTTGCAGAAAAGGATTTCATGTTGCGGACATACCGTTCCGGTATGATTTCTTCTTCAAGCGAGGCGATTTCAATCTCACGGCAGCTTATCCCAAAGTTTCCGGATATATTGATGATGTCATTAACTGAAATGCCTGTATAGGGCGTTTTATCCGGAAGCGCCTTCCTCTTTGAAAGCGCACTTATTCTGTTTTTAATACCATCGTCTGGTTTCATCCGCCTCCAACCGGGGGGAAAATACCTATTCTTTCACCGCCATTAAGCGTAGAGTCGAGCTCCCCCTTGACGCCGTCAATAAAAATCAGCTTTGCCTTCTCTTCAGGGATTTTGAGTCCGGCAATCAGGTCACGGACCGATGTTCCGGGTTCTACCGGATAATTATCCGCCGAATCGGGCGTGAATTTTCCAAGTGTGGCAAAGAGTTTTAAGGTAATAAATGCTTTTTTACTCATATTTTTTAAGTTTTATTTGCTCTTGAAATGGGATATAAGATAAACCTCATCCGATTCCTGGATTAAGAATTAAATAAAATTGGTTTAAATGTCAACTTGTTAAAATA
>JAUYEO010000180.1 GCA_030689795.1 Desulfobacterales bacterium
ATTTGCGCAAATTGAAAAAGGACGGACGATTGAAACGTGTTGGTCCTAAGAAAGGTGGCCATTGGGAAGCACAATGAGGCATAAAGAAGATGTCAGCATAGAGTGGAAACAAAAAAGTTTTATGGAATGCTTAGTTCCTGTTTCATTTGACAGACTTAAGCAGGTTCAAGCAAACTCATATCTTATAGAAGGTAAATGCCCTGTAGTCGATCAGGGGCAAAATCTGATTTCAGGTTGGACGAATGATGGTGCCAAGATTATCAACGAAAATTTACCCCTAATAATTTTTGGAGATCATACACGCATTTTCAAATACGTTGATTTCCCTTTTGCTTTGGGAGCTGATGGCACAAAATTGATAAAACCAAAGCAAGATGAGTTTTCAGCTAAGTTTTTCTACTATTACCTTCTCACATTGAATATTCCTGAGCGGGGATACAACCGTCACTACAAGTTACTGAAAGAGCAAAGTATTCGTTACCCTTCCATTGTCGAACAGCAAAAAATAGCCGCCGTTCTCTTTAAGATTCAAAAAGCGATTGAGATTCAGGAATCCATAATCGAGAAGACGCGGGAACTGAAAAAATCCACCCTGCATCATGCCTTTACGCATGGACTGCATAGAGAAAAGTTAAAAGAAACAGAGATCGGACCAATGCCGGAGAGTTGGGAAGCTGCAAGAGTTGGTAAGCATTGCCAAAAGCCGGAGTATGGGTTCACTGAAAGTGCTATAGCTGATGAAATTGGCCCTAAATTCCTAAGAATTACCGACATTACTGAAAATGGGGTGAATTGGAATACTGTCCCATATTGTCGGTGTTCTCAAAATTTATTCCCGAAATATGAATTAAAGGAGAATGATATTCTCTTTGCCCGGATAGGTGCAACTACAGGGAAAAGTCATATCGTTAAGAACCCGCCACGGGCTATCTTTGCATCATATTTAATTAGATTAAGGCCTTTGTATGATGTTGTTCCAGCTTATTTGTATGACTTTTTTAATTCGGAAGCATATTGGGATCAAGTAAACGCAAATAAAAAGAATAATCTAAAAGGTGGTGTAAATAGCTCATTTCTCTCTGATATTATTTTTCCATTACCATCTAAAAGTGAACAAATGGAAATTGCCAACATTATTCTTACCATCGATCATAAAATCGAAATCTACACCGCCAAAAAAACCGCCCTGCAAGACCTCTTCAAAACCATGCTGAATAAGCTGATGACAGGCGAGATTCGGGTGAAGGATCTGG
>JAUYEO010000062.1 GCA_030689795.1 Desulfobacterales bacterium
GCAACTGTTGAGCTCGGCGGTATGAAAAAGCGGATTTCAAAGGGCTCTTATACAAAAGATCCTTTTAACTGCGTCACCGTCCCTGCTGTTTCAAGAAAGCTTCATGTAAAACTTCTTAAAAACATGGAAAAAGCAGAGACTCTTTCGGAAAGTTCCGCATATAATTTCACGGCGGGAAAAGGTGAATTTGGTATTATATGCAACGGCGTAAGCTATGTTTATGTATCGGATGCATTAAAAGACTTGAATCTTGAAAATAAGGTCAAAGTACTCCGCATCGGCTTTTCAAATCCCATGCCCAAAAACCTGATCAAAAACTTTTTAAAAGACTGCAAGAAGGCGCTTATAGTCGAGGAAGGCGAACCATACATGGAGGAGGCCGTCAAGGCATATGCCCAGGAAGCCGGATTGACTTTATCAATAAGGGGGAAGGGGGAAGACCTCCTGTCGCGCCTTTATGAATTCGATCCGGCGATGATAAGAAAATGTATCGCAAAATACTTCGGCGCAGATTATACTCCTCCGGCTGCAACCGATCTTTCAGATGTTCGGGAACTTCCGCAACGCCCGCCCAATCTTTGTGCAGGATGCTCTCACCGCGCCACTTTTTATGCGGTCAAGAAGGCGGCCGAGGGGATGGAAACAATTTATCCTACGGATATCGGATGCTACACTTTAGGGTTCCTTCCGCCTCTTTCCATGGGTGATTTTGTGATATGCATGGGCTCATCGGTCGGAACATCATGCGGTTTCTCAAAAGTTACCGACAAAAAAGTGATCTCATTTATCGGTGATTCCACTTTTTTCCATTCAGGCATACCCGGCCTTGTAAATGCGGTTTTCAACAATCACAATTTTACCCTGGTCATCCTCGATAACGGAATAACCGCCATGACAGGCCATCAGCCTAATCCGGGCGTTGATATGGGCAATTTCAATTTGAGCGGGTACGGCCGCGTCATGATAGAGGATGTTGTAAAGGCGTTAGGAGTCTCCCATATCACTGTTATAAAGCCTTACAGGATAAAAAAGAGCATAGAGGCTGTAAAAGAAGCTCTGAATTTCAAAGGGGTTTCGGTGATCATCTCAAAGGAGATGTGCACACTTTATTCGAAAAGCCTTAAGAAACCCATGGGGAAACCCTTTTATATCAGTGATAAATGCAAAAACCACAGGGTATGTGTAAATGAACTTGCATGCCCGGCCTTCTTTATAAAGGATAACAGGGTAACTATCGACTCCGTCATGTGCGCGGGATGCGCGGTCTGCGCCCAGATCTGCCCTGAAAATGCCATTCTGCCGATAAAAGATAAAAAATAAACAGGATATATAAGATGAAAACTACCAGATTAATCATTGTGGCTGTCGGGGGTCAGGGAAACCTGCTTGCTTCACGAATTCTGAGTGAAGCTTCCCTTATTTCGGAAATTCCGGTTCGCATGAGTGAAATACACGGCATGGCCCAACGCGGAGGGGTTGTGGAATCCGCAATTGTTTTCGGCGATGCTGAAAGCACAATTATTTCGGATGGGGAAGCGGATGTTCTTGTCGGATTTGAACCTTCGGAAACTTTAAGAGCCTTGAATAAATGCAATCCGGATACGACGGTCATCACCAGCCTCTCTCCTCTTCCGCCTTTTACGGTCGCCATAGGAAGAGGCGTTTATCCTGAACTTGGAGCTTTGCAGGATCTCATCCGCGCAAAGACAAAAAAACTTATAGCTTTCGATGCCACCACACTTGCTAAAGAAGCCGGAAATATACTGTCCGTAAACATGGTTTTGCTGGGAGCGCTCCTTCAAACCGGTATTCTCCCTCTTTCAGCAGAGAACGTGAAGGAGGCGATAAAAGCAAGAACCGGAAAATTTGCCGAATCGAATATTAAAGCTTTTGAGCTTGGATTTTCTGCAGCAAAGCTCAGTTGATATTTTCTACCTAACCCCGATAAACGGGACTTTTTTCAGTACCCCCTTGAGGGGTATAAGTACCTTTACTAAATAATTTTCTGCCAATAACGCGCAGAAAATTATTTCTAAGGTACTAATGAATAGTAATGAATATTAAGGAGGGGAAAAATGCCTTGGAATGACAAGTTCGAATGTATGCCGGTTGAAGAACTCAATAAATTTCAGCTTCAAAAATTGAAGGAAACAGTAGCCTGGGTCTGTGAACGGGTGCCTTTCTACAAGCAGAAACTTGAAAAGCTTGGGGTAACCGCCGACTCCATAAAAACCCTGGCGGATGTTGCAAAGCTTCCTTTCACGGTTAAAAATGACTTGAGAGACAATTATCCTTTCGGCCTCTGTGCGGTTCCGTTAAAAGAGGTTGTCAGGATACACGCATCTTCGGGAACAACCGGGAAACCCATAACGGGGCCGTACACGGCCGAAGACCTGGAGCAGTGGACCGAATGCATGGCAAGAAACCTCTGGTCTGCCGGCGTAAGGAAGGGAGACATTGCTCAGATTGCATACGGTTATGGTCTTTTTACCGGCGGACTGGGTTTTCACCAGGGAGCCACCCTTATCGGATGCACGATAGTCCCGACAAGCTCGGGCCTGACCGAACGGCAGGTTATGCTCATGAAAGATTTTGGAACAACCGTTTTATTCTCGACCCCTTCATATGCCCTCACAATAGCGGAACAGGCCGAGTCAATGAAGATTGATGTCAGGAAACTCCCCTTGAGGGTCGGTGTTTTCGGAGCCGAACCATGGACTGTCGCCATGAGGAAAGAGATCGAGGAAAGAATGGGCATTAAAGCTATGGAAGCGTTCGGCCTGACGGAACTTTGCGGCCCCGGCGCCGCCTTTGACTGTGAAGCCCAGGACGGACTTCTCATCAATGAAGACCATTTCCTTGCCGAGATAGTCGACCCGGCCACTCTTGAACCCCTTCCGATCGGTGAACA
>JAUYEO010000063.1 GCA_030689795.1 Desulfobacterales bacterium
TGAATCAGTCATAATGGCGGCCCTCTCCAGGGTGTTCTGCAGTTCGCGGATATTTCCAGGCCAGGAGTATGCCGTCAGTACCTGCAGGCTCTCGGCGGACAGTTTTATGGGATTTTCCATCAGCTCAAGGAAGTGTGCGGCTATAAGGGGAATGTCCTCTTTCCGGTCTCTCAGCGGGGGAAGATAAATTGAAAAAACATTCAGGCGGTAATAAAGGTCCTCCCTGAAGGTCCCCTGCTTGACCATATCCACCAGGTTTTTGTTGGTGGCGGCAATGAAGCGCACGTCCACCCGGATGGTCTGATTGCCGCCCACCCGCTCGAACTCCTTTTCCTGAAGAACGCGAAGGAGTTTGGCCTGGGTTGCTATCGGCATGTCTCCGATTTCATCCATAAAAATCGTTCCACCGTCTGCCTGTTCAAATTTGCCGATTTTCCGGGTGGTCGCCCCTGTGAACGATCCTTTCTCATGACCGAAGAGTTCACTCTCCAACAGGCCTTCCGGGATGGCTACGCAGTTGAGCTTGATGAATGGCTTGCCCCGGCGGAAACTGTGCTCGTAAAGGCTAGACGCCACCAGCTCTTTTCCTGTTCCGCTCTCGCCGGAGATGAGGACCGTGGAATCCGTCCGGGCCACTTTCAGTATCTGGGTGAATATCCCGCGCATCACCGCACTCTGGCCGATCACGCCGGGAAAGAGCTCCTTCGCTTCCACTTTGCTCAGAATGGAGGTAATCTGGTCAAAGACCTGGGAATAGTGGGCAACGGCGTCCACTGACTTCGTGTCCTCGTTATCCGCAGGCGGCCGGGGATATACGGGCAGGCTTTCCGCCTTCTTGATAAACTTGCTGACCGGCTCCAGTATCACCCAGGTGACGAGCAGGCTCATGAGGTAGGTGATAACGACCACCGCCACTTCCCAGGAGAAGAACGTCCATACCGCCGATTTGCTGGTCTGAATGTGCAGGAGTACCCGATCCGTCAACAGAACCCAGAGCAAAGAGATACCGCTGGAAATAAAAGGAACGATGAGATAGAGGCTGATCTGGAAATGTTTTTTCTTTTTAGCCATAATTTGTTAAGTTCCTTCTCCCAGTTAGTTGGGAGAATGGGTTCAAGGATTCGAGGATTCAAGGGTTCAAGTGTTTGGTTTCTAATGATTTTATCAGAGCTTTCAGCATCCTCTCAACCTCCCCGATATCTCTCTGAAGTTCTGACAAGCTTTCTTTATTAAGATAGCCCAGATCCCCGGATAATAATATTTGCGTCTCTAATTCACACGTCGAGCCGTAGGCAATATATAATGATCTTAAATAATCCGGGGTTGTTTTTCTCCCATACCATTCTGCAATGTTGCTCGGGATAGACAGAGCCGCCCTTCTCATTTGGGAGGTTAAGCCAAAGCCCTCATTTTTGGGAAATATTTTAGTTGCCTTATAAATCGCCAGACATAGTTGATAGGACTTTTGCCAAACTTTTAACTCTTTGTAATTTTTAAGCATTTCACTTGAATCCTTGAATCCTTGAACCCTCGAATCCTATTTTTATCACTTCGCCATTTTGGTCATGTCCCACATAGGCATAAAGATGGCCAGGGCAAAAAATCCGACGACAGCCGCAAGGCCGACAACCAGAACAGGGCCGATGATCTCCGAGAGACCCTTTACCGCATAACCGACTTCATCGTCGTAATGCAATGAAACCGCACGTAGCATCTCTTCGATATTCCCCGTCTCTTCCCCTATGGCAACCATATCGATAACCATGGGAGTAAAATATTTAGCGGTCTTGAGAGTAACAGCAATCCCCTGTCCTTCCCCCATATGCTCCCTGACACGATCAAATTCCCGTGAAATGGCCTTATTGCCGATTACACCGGATAAAACCTTCATAGCAGCCATAACAGGCACACCACTTGACTGCAACATTCCAAAAATACTGGCAAAGCGAGACATGGCTGCTTTTACGAAGAGTTCGCCGAGAACCGGTATCCGTAGAATGAGAGAGTCTCTTATATACTGTCCATTTTCTGTTTTGAACCAGGCGCGCAGCCCGAAGAAAAGCGCAAGAAGGCCGCCGATTAAAAGATGCCAGTAGCTTGATAAAATCTTATAAAGATTCATGGCGATCACGGTCGGCAGGGGAAGGTCAAGTCCGGACCTCGAAAACGTATCTGCAAACTTCGGAATAACAACGGTCAAAAGAACGAAAAATGCGATGGTGAGAGCTATGGTTACCATAATAGGATACTGCAGTGCAGCCTTGATATCCGATTTGATTTTTCCCTCATGTTCAATGATGTAAATAAGACGTTCAAGAGTATCGGGAACTGTTCCGCTCATCTCTCCTGCCTCGATCATGCTGCAGTACAGAGGTGAGAATATAGCTCCATGGTTTCTCATTGCAACCGATAATGAAGATCCTTCCTTCACATTCTGCAATATTGACGAAATAGCCTGCTTTAAAGTGCGACTCTGCGTTTGAGCTTCCAGGATCTGAAAAGTTCTTACCAGGGGAACTCCTGCCTTAAATAAGGATCGAAACTGCTTTGTAAAGATAATCAAATCCGCAAGCTTGACTTTGGGTTTAATCCTGAACAAGCTGCCTGATTCTGATCCTTTAGCTTTCTTTTCCGTCAATTTATAGGGGACATATCCTTTCTCCGCAACTGCATTTGCTGCTTCATCGGACGATTTAGCCTCAATATCGCCCTTTATAGCACCCCCTCTTTCGTCTATGGCCTGATAAGAATAAATTGGCATATGATTTTTGGTACTCCCAGTCCCCATCCTCAAATAGTGCTAAGTTGCTTATAAACATTGAAAGATGAACGTCGAACATTGAACATCGAACGTCCAACGTCGAATGAAAAACAAACAGCCAATACCGAAGAAGGTTTTGAAAGATGCCGTTCATCTTTTCCCATTCAACATTCGATGTTGGACGTTCGATGTTCGATGTTCATCTTTTCGCATTATACGTTCGTCTTTTCAAATTATTTCTGTTTCTTTTCAGCCGTCTTGATACTTGTAACGAAAATCTTAACTAATTCTTCTGTTTCCTTTAAAATATCATTTAGTAGTTCAGGTTTTTTAATTAGTGGTATACGCTGAATAAGTTTTAACCATCTATGGGTTTCCCTGAGTTCCTTTAATGAAATCCGAAGCTTATGGATAAAGTCCTTTGGGGACTCTGCTGCCTGGGCTTCACCATGATTTGGATAAGGTGAAGTTCCCGATCTTAACATTTGGCCCGCAACATGGCTCCCTGCTCGGGTATTTGGAAGCTGTTCAACAATCTTTATGATTCTGACCGAATACTCAAGCAGCCTTTCTTCCAGATCATAAGTCTGTTTTTTCATCTTTTCCCATTAACATTCGATATTTTAAGTTTTTAATTCTAAATTCGACGTTCGACGTTCGATGTTGGACGTTCATCTTTTTCAGTAGCTTTCACATAATTACTGCCGAGCTCGCTTCCTCGAGGGTCGTGATACCCTTCAGCGCCTTGGTACCTGCATCATATTGTAAAGTCTTCAAGGTGCCGGCTTCTATGCATTTTTGTGTAATCTCGTGTGCCGGCCTTTTATTTGTAATCATATCACGTACAAGTTCATCGTTAATGAGCAACTCAAATATGCCTGTCCGTCCCTTGTATCCCGTATTAAAACACTGGTTGCATCCTTTGCCGCGCTGAAAATTTGCCGAATCCCAGTTCTTAATACCCAGCGTGGCAAGAACTTTTTCCGGCGGATTGTACGGTTCCCGGCAGTAAGGACAGATGGTCCTGACCAGGCGCTGGGCAATACACATCAGAAGCGTTGAAGAAAGAAGAAAAGGCTCAATTCCCATATCAATAAAGCGGGTAATCGCTCCTACCGCATTATTGGTATGTAACGTGCTTAAGACACGGTGGCCGGTTTGGGCAGCCTGTACCGCAATTGCCGCTGTTTCAGCATCCCTGATCTCTCCAACCATGATTATATCAGGGTCCTGGCGGAGTATTGATCTGAGTCCGCTGGCGAATGTCATTCCCGCTTTAATGTTCAACTGAACCTGCCTGACATTTTGAATCCGGTACTCAACAGGATCTTCAAGAGTCATAATACTGCTGTCAGTGCTGTTGAGTTCGTTCAGTACGGCATAAATACTTGTACTTTTCCCGCTCCCGGTTGGGCCTGTGCTCAGGATCATTCCGTAAGGTTTCTGGATAATTGATCTGATTTTTTCCGTATCCTCCCTGTTTAAGCCGATACGATCCAGAGAATAGATGCCGGAACTGGCATCCAATAGTCGCAGGACAATATTTTCACCATAAATGGTAGGTATGGAAGATGCGCGGACATTGATTTCTTTATTTTCCATCCGGAGAGTGAAACGCCCGTCCTGGGGTAGTCTTGTTATAGTAATGTCCACATTGGCCAGTATCTTTATCCTGGCGATAATCGGCAAAAACATTGACTTTGAGGGAGCTGCTACTTCATGGAGCTTGCCGTCTATGCGGAACCGCATCTGAATAGAATTCTGCTGGGGACTGATATGGATATCACTTGCCCCTTCGCGAATGGCCTGAAGAAAGATGGAATTGACGATTCTGATAACAGGCGCCTCTCCGGCCATATCCTGAAGGAAAGCCAACTGGATGTCCTGGGTGGCGAAGTCCTCCTCTTTTTCGGTAACAATCTTGGCTTCGGCCTCTATATCTCCCAGGATACCGCCAATGCCCGATTGAATACCATAGAGTCCGCTGACCAGCTGATTAAATTCACGTTCGGTACAAATCACTGCTTCAACTTCACAATTGGCTGTTGACTCAACAAAATCTATGGCAGCGATGTCCATGGGATCCGTCATTGCCACCGTTAAAAGACGGCCCTCTTTATATAAAGGCGCCAGCCGGTACTTCTGGGCATAATCAATGGTGATTAACTGCGCCAGTTTAATGTCAAAAGTATACATATCAGGGTGATATTTCCTGATCCTTAGCTGTCTGCCGAGAATATCAACCATCTGGTCTTCTGTAATGATTCCACGCCGGATGAGAAGCTGCCCCAATTTCAGTTTGCTGATCCCCTGTTCAACAAGAGCTTTGCCGAGCTGCTCCTCGGTAATCAGCTTTTCCTCTAAAAGAATCTCCCCCAGCCTTTTTTTAAAAATAACGGTCACTCTGCTTTCAACCTCCCGTATCCAGGATTCGTAAAAAAAACTGTGTCATCATTTGATTTTTCCAGCACGCCTGCATTTGACGCAAGCGGCTGAGGCAGTTTTTCCGCTGTACTCCTGGCTGATTCCATATTGTTATAGCCGTCCTTCAAAAAAACAGCAAACATAAGGCCCTCTCTGCTGTTCCAGTATGGAAGAAAGCGCAGAGACGGCAATAATTCTTTATAGTTTCTGTATAATTCATAAACCTTTTCGATATTATCATCAGATGCAACCCTTACCAGATATTTCCCCGCAGGCAAGGGATTGGATTTGACGGTAAGAGCAGGAAGATTGACGACCTCTCCCGCATTTACCTTGTTGAGATTCTTAATATGCGGATTTGCGAGGACAACCGCCTTGAACTGCCCATCATCGAATTCCCCGTAAAAATCCCGTAGCATCCACCAGACAGTTCTGCCGCCTTTCACTGTAAGCTTTCCCAGGCTATCAGGCATTATTTTTGCCGGCGCCGGCAGTTCATATGAGGTTTTTGCAACTGCTTCCGGCAAAGGAATATTTTGGGATTGCATGCCGGAAGAACTCTCCTTTTCCTTAACGATACCCGAAGCGGTATCCGGTATCTCTTTCACCGGTTTACTATCGGATATTCTGCCGAAGAATAAACCTGCTGCAACTATAACCACGAATAAAGCGGCCAGACTCGTCGCTATAAGCAATCGAAAGCCTTGTCCCTGTTTGATGGAAACCCTTCCTGCGCAGGAACGAACCATGAACCAGCCGGCTTTTGAACGATTTTGAATGATCAAAGCAAGGATAACCTGATGACACAGTGTTACAATCTTTCGCGGATAACCTTTTGTGGCAAGATACAGGGCGAATAAACCCGGGTATGTAAATAATGAAGGCGTTTCACCGGTATTGCCGGCTTTTTCAATACGGAATCTGACCATGCCGCAGGTTTCCCGGAAATTCAAAGGCTTCAGAAAGTAGTAAAGGTTAACCCTGTCCGCGAAGTTTTTATATCTTTTTAAAGTCTGCTCGAATTCTCTTTGCGCGAGTATCACAATCTGCAACAGTTTATGTTCATTCGTTTCATAATTGAGAAACTCGCGAAGTATCTCAAGACAGAAATCCGGGAGTTTTTGTCCTTCATCAATGATGAGAACAACGATCTTTCCCTCATCAACACCCTTTTTCCAAAGGTATTTCTTTATATTTTCCTTGAACTGCCATTCACTTTCACCGTCACCGGAAAAGGATATACCGAGAGTCAGCGAGACGGCGGATAAAAATTCGACGGGGTTTGTAAAGGCCGGGTCCATGAGAAGATGTGTTTCTGTGTTTCCGCTGTCATATTCCGATCCGGCAAATTTAAGTATGAGCTGCCGGCACAGGGTGGTTTTCCCCGTTCCCACATCACCGATAACCACGTTCAATCCCCGGCGAAGGCGCACTGCAAGTTCTAACTTTTGCAGACACCCCAGATGCTTGCTGGATTGAAAGAAAAATTCCGGTTCAGGTGAGTTGGAAAAGGGTTCCTTTTTTAGATTTAATATCCTGAAATAATCCATATTTGCCGGCTTTGTAAAAAGTTCAAATTTGCCACGAAGACACAAAGGCCCGAAGAAAGAAATAGAATATATAATGTTTTAAACTTCGTATACTTCATGATTTTCGTGGTTTTATAAAAGTATTACTCTTTTCTCTCATTGATCTGCCTTTTTTTCAGGCTTCTC
>JAUYEO010000187.1 GCA_030689795.1 Desulfobacterales bacterium
GTTTGCCGGTCGTATATCTTAAGCGCGGTGAAGGATCATCTATTATGCGCCCGATCAGTTCTGCTATTTTGAGGGGTGACGGGCCCTTTGATTCATCCTGTTCCATTATTGAAATAGCCTTTGAAAATTTTTCACGGTAAGTTTCGTTTACTTTTGATTCTGCCGCCGTTTTCCGGTTTGCCGTGAATCCGGTCTTAAAATCTCCCGGTTCTATCAGGACAACCCTTATTCCGAAGGGAAGCAGTTCGATCCTTAATGTCTCGGTTAAAGATTCTATTGCGTATTTGCTTGAGCTGTAAAAGGCCTGGAAAGGTATAGGAACAAGCCCGGCAAGGGAGCCTATATTTATGATTAGTCCTGATTTCTGCTTTCGCATTTCCGGAATAATGGCTTTGCATACACGGAAGAGACCAAAAAAATTCGTTTCAAACAGTTCTTTCGCCTCATCAACGGAAGTGTCTTCAATTGACCCGGCAAGTCCGGATCCTGCGCAGTTTATCACGACATCGATTTTGCCTTCCCTATCTATTATCCGGCTGACCGCGTCATTAACCGAACCATCATTGTTTACATCCATCTTTAATGCATTAAAGGGAAAGCTTCCGGTTGCAGAAGTGCGGCTTGCTCCGTAAACATTGTGACCCTTTTCAAGCAGATATTTTGCCGCAGCATTTCCTATGCCTGATGAAGCGCCTGTTATAAGTATCACATTTTTCCCCATGGTTTATCCTTTCAGCCGGTAAAGACATCGTATGTATGCATATTATCCATATCAATTATAAAATGGCAACATAGATTGTTCCATATAGATTGTTCCATTTAGATTTGTTCCATTTGGATTGTTCCATCAATTGAAATTGTTGCCATTTGACCGATAATTATGATATCGACGACGTGTTCTGTGCTCACGGAACGCAAAATAAATGAACAGAATTATTTAAGGAGAGAAGAAGTGAATACAAACACAGTGCTGTACTTAAGCCGAAAAGACGTGGAAATTCTGAATCTGCCGATGACGGATATTATCGATGCATTGAATAACATGTTTCGCGAGAAGGGAGAAGGCCGGGTTGAAATGCCTCCCAAACCCGGAATTCATACACGAGCGGATGCGTTCATTCACGCGATGCCTGCATATATACCGAGCATGAAGGCAGCAGGTGTGAAATGGATCTCCGGATATCCTGAAAATCAAAAGAAGAAACTCCCCTACATTAACGGACTGCTTATCCTGAACGACCCCGAAACCGGTATGCCTGTCGCGATAATGGATGCAACATGGATCACCGCACGACGCACCGGCGCGGCAACCGCCATAGCTGCAAAATATCTGGCACGCAGGGAAAGCTCCTCTGTTGGTATTCTGGCCTGCGGCGTTCAGGGTAGAAATAATCTTGAAGCATTGGCATGTTTGTTCAAGATTGCCAAAGTCAAAGCATTCGATATTTACCCGGAAATAGCTCAGCGATTCGCAGAAGAAATGAAGGAAGTTGTTCACGCCGACATAGAAGTTGTTAAGAACCCGAAGGAAGCGGTGGTCGGTCTGGATTTGGTAGTCACAAGCGGTCCGATACTGAAGAACCCGTCCCCGGTGATCGAGGCGGATTGGCTTGCTGAGGGAGCCTTTGCTTCTCCTGTAGATTTCGATTCATATTGGAAAGGCGAAGCGCTGAGACAAGCCGACAAGCTGGCAACCGATGATATAGACCAGATGGAGTACTATCGCAAAACCGGCTATTTCAAAAACACCCCACAGCCCTATGCCGATTTGGGCGCGATTGTTTCAGGCAAGAAACCTGGAAGAGAGAAAGCCGAAGAGCGTACGATCAGCATCAACCTCGGTATTGCGCTGGACGACATGGCAACGGCGATTCTGATATACAAGAAGGCCGGAGAACAGGGGATAGGAACCAAACTTCCCCTTTAACAGTTGGGAATGATAAAGAATCAGAGAATAACAGGTGGGTGAACCGGAAGGAGATTGAATCGTGTTTGAGATCCAGAACTACGCAAGCTTTGTGGCAGCAATTCTCGTATTCCAGTTAATACCTGGGGCAGGCACACTCGTCATTCTCAACGCCACTGCGCGTAATGGCATCGGCGCCGGGCTCGGCTCAGTCTGGGGTACCCTGGTTGGTGACTTCGTACATATGGTCGCCGCTGTAGCCGGTCTGGCAGCAGTCATGAATGCCAACCCCTTTCTGTTCCGGGGGCTTCAATGGTTCGGCGCAGCGTACATTTGCTGGATGGGATTTCAACTTATACGGACCCCTGTTGATAGCGGCTGGAACATCGAAGAACCGGTAAAAAGCGGTTCGGTATATTTTCGTCAGGCGTTCACCGTCAGTCTCACCAATCCCAAGGTAGTCCTGTTCTTCGTGGCGTTCTTTCCGCTTTTTCTGCGGGCTGACGCATCGCCTGTAACGCTGGGCATCATGATGGCGCACGTTACCGTCATCAGCTTTTTTTACCAGGCGGGACTAGTCCTCATCGGTAACGTGGTAGCGCGCAAGCTCTCGGCTCTGCCATATGCGCGCAAATTAGCGACGCGCCTCGCAGGCGTGGCTCTGATCGGTTTTGGCATTAAACTGGCGCTCGGGAACCGATGAATAGAGAATAGTAAATTATCAGACGGCCTTGTAAAAAGATCATTATGCACGGCGCGCGAATCTTGAGGAATGAAGCGTACATATCGGTACGCTGCAATGACGAAAGATGAAGCGCAACACAGCAGAATGACTTTTTACGAGGCCGTCATGCTTCGCCCATATAGACCTTGCGCACCATCTCATTGGACTGCAAATTGGCTGCCGTATCAGCCAGGGCTATAGATCCTGTCTGCAACACGTATCCACGGCTGGCGACCTGCAGAGCAATCCGGGCGTTTTGCTCAACCAGAAGAATGGTCATCCCGGCGGCATGCATTTGCTTGATATTTTCAAAAATGCTGTCCACAAGCACCGGTGCAAGGCCCATAGAGGGTTCATCCAGAAAAAGGACCTTGGGATTGGACATCAGGGCCCGGCCCATGGCCAGCATCTGTTGCTCACCGCCGCTGAGAGTCCCGCCCAACTGGCTGCGCCGTTCTTTCAACCGCGGGAAAATATCAAACACCTTTGTTAAATTGGTTCTGTTAAGATGTTCATTCCTGACGGTAAAAGCTCCCATTTCCAGATTTTCCTGAACAGTCAGGCGGCCGAATATGCGCCGGCCTTCCGGGACATGGATCATCCCCCTGGTCACGATCTGATGGGCCGGATACCTGGTCAGTTCGTCTCCTTCGAGCTGTATCGACCCGCTTCTGGGTTTCAAAAGACCGCTCAAAGTTTTCAGCGTTGTGCTTTTTCCTGCGCCGTTCGCTCCGATCAGTGTTACGATCTCTCCCTTGTCGACAGTCAGGGAGAGGTCTTTGAGTGCATGAATATTTCCATAATAAACATGGATATTTTTGACTTCCAGCAACGCCATACCAGGTACTCCTTTATCACGGCATATTAAAACCTTTGCATAATACCCATTTTTGCCCGATTACTATAAAAATTTGGTTTCTGGTCTCTGGTTTGTTGTTTCTGGTTTTTCTCTTTTAACCAGAAACCAGGAACTATAAACCAAAAACCTGAGTCTTTATTATCACCTTCCTTATATTTGGCTAAAATTGGATGTTCTTCAAAGGTCTAATATTAATGGGCCTGGGCAGCACTCCCTTGCCCAAGGTACGCTTCAATGACTTTTGGATTCCGCTTGATTTCATCCGGCGTGCCTTCGGCGAGCTTTTTACCGTAATCCAAAACAGTGATTATCTCTGAAATCCCCATTACGACCCGCATCTGATGCTCGATCAGCATGATCGTGATTCCCAGATCATCCCGCAGGCTTTGAATGAAGTCGCACATGGCCTGTGTTTCTCCGGAATTCATGCCGGCCGTAGGTTCATCAAGGCATAATAATTTTGGTCTCGTAGCCAGGGCCCGCGCGATCTCCAGGCGTCTTTGATCGCCGTAAGGAAGGTGTTTGGAAAGCATGTTAGCCTTCGTTTCCAGGTTAACGAACTTGAGCAGACGATTGGCTTCGGCTTCCGCCTCTTCTTCTTCCCTTTTGACGAAGGGGGTATTCAAAATAATACCAAGGTAACTCGATTTCAAGTGGACGTGCATACCCACCAGAACGTTTTCGATCGCGGTCAAATCGGGAAAAAGACGGATATTCTGATAGGTTCGGGCGATCCCCAGGCGAACGATACGGTCAGGCATAAGGCCGACTAAAGAATGATTTTCAAGCAATATTTCACCGGCTTCGGGTTTATAAAAACCGGTGATACAGTTGAAAAACGTCGTCTTTCCGGCGCCGTTCGGACCGATGACGCTGTGAATGGTCTTTTCCTCGATCTCGATATCCAGACCATCTACGGCTACCAGGCCGCCAAAGCGTTTGGTTGTTTTACGTGATATCAGTATTGGTGCCGTAGATCCTCCTCATTACTAAACAGTTGCTCCGTTTGCTTTTCCCTCGTGCATCTCTCGTTTATGAACCTCCTCCGGCCATAGTCCTTCCGGCCGGATCAACATCATGACAACCAGGGCGATGCCATAAACCAGAAACCGGTATTCAGCGAATTCTCTTAATAGTTCCGGGAGGCCAATGAGAGCGGCAGCACCAACAATTACGCCCGGGATACTGCCTATCCCCCCAAAAATAATCAGACAAACAATATTGATGGAGACCATAATATTGAAACTGTGAGGATAAATTGAGCCTATCTTGCTGCCGAAGATGACGCCGCTTAATGCGGCGAATCCAGCGCCCGTGCCAAAAGCCAGCAACTTATTCGATACCAGGTTGATCCCCATGGCCTGGGCAACATCTTCATCTTCGCGCATGGCTTTCCAGGCTCTGCCGATTCGCGAATCTTTCAGTCGCCAGGAAACAAAAATCACCAGCAGGCACCCGGCAATAATGAGATAATAGATTTCCTGCGGTCCCTTAAAAACAAAACCAAGCACCTGCGGTTTGGCAATTTTACCGATACCCTGAGATCCGCCCAGAAAGGGACGCAAAGCATCTGAAAGAACCAGAAGGCGAATGATTTCACCAAAGCCCATGGTGGCAATGGCCAGATAATCACCACGCATCTTGAGAACCGGGACACCGAGAAGCACTCCGGCTAAAATGCCAAAAAAGACAGCAAAGGGGATTGCCGCCCAGAGAGACCAGTTCAAATTCATTATTTCGGGTGATGTGACCAATGCGGTAACATAGGCTCCTATTGCAAAGAAAGCCACATAACCCAGATCCAGCAGACCAGCGTACCCGACGACGATATTCAGGCCAAGTCCTAAGAGCACATAGAGACCGACAATGGTCATGACTTCACTCATAAATAGCCCTAAACGCCACGGTGCAACCAGAATAATGGCTAAAAGGGTAATGGTACCGATCGTTCTCCATGTCAATTGCTGTTTCTTTGGCAAACCCTGCCAGCCTTGCCTGATTCCGTCGCCCTTAATTGACCATGATATGATTGCCAGGGCGATGAAAATGAAAATTGAAATGGCGCCTTTCACGGTAAGGCCATCGCTCGTTAAAAGCCATTCGCTGATCGCGTCCGGAAAATTATTGGCCAGGATGGGTCGGATGAGTTCCTGGAGCACACCCGCAAAAGCGGAACCCGCTAATGACCATAAAATGACCGTGCGGACAATCTTTGGCAGAAGATAGAAAAAACCTGTGATCAGGCCGGTGACCATTCCTGCAATCAAAAGCAGGCGCAACCCGTTATTCCCCTGGACCCCGAAGGTAAGCAAATTATTCAACAGCAAATCGGAAGCATTGATGAACATCATCCTTAAATTGACATTTCTGCCTAAAATGATCAGCAACACTAAAAAAAACGCGGTTGTCAATCCTGCAAATATACTGTTTGAAATGACCCACAGGGGCTTAGCCGGCGTAGTGCGTCTGGCCGCCATATAACATATAAACAGCCCAGCGGCCAGATAGAGGGTATGACCCATTGAGATAATATCCGCAACGACTTGACGTTGCGTAAAGACCTCTATCATGCCGATTAACGCCATAAGAACTAACACAATACCGCCAACAATTCCAATCTTTATCCCATATCGCCAGATGGCACGAATTGGTTCCATTTCTTCTCTTTCGATTACTGGCTCCTAAGCCTTTTTAACCGCCAAACGTTCTCCCAGAAGGCCTGTGGGCCGGAATATCAATACCAGTACAAGCACTAAAAAGGCAATGGCATCTTTGAGTTGATAGGGCGCCGCGATATTGTAGCCGTCAAGGAATAAAGAGGGTCCGAGGGATTCAAGTAAGCCGAGCAAGAGGCCCCCCAACATCGCACCGGGAATATTTCCGATACCGCCCAGAACCGCCGCGGTAAATGCCTTGATTCCCGGAATAAAGCCCATCATGAAAAAAACCTGTTTAAACACCAGGGCATAAAGAACCCCGGCCGCTCCGGCAGCCGCGCCACCGATAATAAAAGTGACCGAGATAGTCTTGTCTATATCCACACCCATTAAAGAAGCGGCTTCCTTGTCTTCAGAAACAGAACGGACTGCCTTGCCGGTGCGGGTGCGTTGTATAAAGAGATAAAGGGTTATCATAACGAGTGCGGCCGCAAAAATGACGAAAACCTGAATTTTGCCTATTTCCAATCCTTTAAATAATGCCCATTTGCCTGTAAAAACCGCCCAAACCGGGTAGGCCTGGAAACCGGTGCCGAATAATCCCCGAAAAAGGTACATCAGGGTGAAAGATGCTCCTATGGCTGTTATGAGGGGGATCAGGCGAGGCGCGTTCCTTAAAGGGCGATAGGCGATTCTTTCCAGAAGAAAGGCGATTAAAGTTGATACGGTCATGGAAACAATAAAAACAATAATCAGACAAATAAAAGGATGGCTTTCAAGCAAGCTGCTTCTGGAAAAATAGGCGGCAACATAATAGGCCGTAAAGGGACCGCTCATAAAGACTTCGCTATGGGCAAAATTGATCATGCGCAAGACACCGTAAACCAGGGTGTAGCCCATGGCGACAAGAGCGTATATGCTCCCTTGCGCCAAGCCATAAATAACGAAATCAAACCACTGAACCGGAGTATATCTGCCCGCCCGGAGAGTCAGGATCGAGCCGAGGATTATAAAAACCAGCAGGGCAAACCCAATAAACCACATCACAATATCAGTTGCTGTAATACTTTCTTTCCATCGGTGAAACTTTGTCGGCATGAAATTCCTTCCACCTGTTCAACCGGATTACACGATGATCATCAAACCCGGGGGCAGTGAGAGAGAAAATGGTTCGGATCGTCCGGACCATTCGCCTGGATCCATATAAGAAACCCGGTTTTGTCAGGAACAAAACCGGGTTTCTCTTCAGACAATCTTTAGTATGGTTTCCAGAAAGATTTTTTTGGCATTTCTAATTTTTTAACATTTTCCGGGCTGGTCTTATAGACGGCAATGCGCGGATCAGCACAGTCGCCGTATTCATTACAGTTGATATTGCCGGTGATGCCCTTTAAATTCTTCGTAGCATAGAGGGCGTCCCTCAAGGCCTTGCGGCCGATATAGAGGGTGCCGTCCTTTTCTTTCTTGGCAACTTTTTCAATGGCCTTGAAGATCAAGTTGGCCGCGTCATAGGCATGGGCGTGGAAAGGAGCTAAAGTTTTCTCGCCGTATTTCTTGATGTGTTTCTGGATAAAATCCTCATAAACTTTGCCAAAAGCCTCAAAATCCGGGCTGGAATGGTACATACCAACGGCGGATTCGCCGGCGGCCTTGTAGAAATCAACCGAGAAAGCGCCGTCAGCAGACATCAGGTATACTTTCTCAAAACCGGAGACTTCTTTGACCTGGCGTGTAATATGGCCGGCAGCAGCAACAAAGATAGGGTAATAAATGAATTCTGGTTTGGCCGTAACGATCTTGGTCAGAACCGGTTTCATATCCGTATCGGTCGGAGCAACGGCTTCCTGAGCCACGATGGTGCCGCCGTTTTTCTTAAAGGTCTCGGCGAATACATTGGCCAATTGCTCGGCGTACACGCTGCCGTCATGGATAGTGGCTGCTTTTTTGACTTTCAGGCTTTTAAGGGCGAAATTGGCCGCTACTGCGCCCTGGACTTTGTCGTTATGGGCGGTGCGCAGATAGCCGTCATAGGTACTTCCGCGTTTAGGGTCGGTCAAATAAGGAGCGGTGTTGGAAGGAGAAACAGTAGCAATACCGGCATTCCAGAGAATCGGGGCGCCGGGTTTGGCTTCGCTGGAGCAGTTGGAACCAACAGCAGCCACGATAGTGGGATCAGAAGCCAATTTGGTAGCTGCAGCCTGCCCGCCTTCAGCATTGCAACCACTGTCCTGGCCGTCAAATTTAATTTTGTGGCCCAGCAGGTTGTTCTTAATATCATCGATTGCGATTTCGACACCCCTCTTGGTGTCAATTCCAAGGGTAGAATCCGAGCCTGCCGTAACAAACCAGTAAGCAATATGGATGGGTTCACCCGGTTTAATGGTCACTACTCCAAGGGGATCTGTAGGAGGAGCAGCAAAAACGATGGAAGCAGCCATAAACATGAACAACGCGACAAATAAAATCAGTGAACGTTTCATAAAAAACCTCCTTCTGTAAAGTTGTTTGCCTTAAACACCGTGCCTGCCTTTTTGATCGGCAGATCACCTTCTCCGTTAAAAAACCAAAAACCAGGAAAGGATAAGTACCAGCCGATTTTCCATACGCCTGCTCTTATGACCTAACTATTTAACCCCTGAACACGAAACTGGTTCCTCAACCCGATTTTCATTACAATACAACTGTCATAATATAGTATCATGAATAATAGTCAATGCCTGAATCAGGGTCAAGAAGAAAAGTTCATTTATTACGAAATAGCCACATTTCAAGTACAATTTATAGCCGTATTTACTTCTGATATATACTACAGATACTTTAGACTTTTTAAGTATAATATTTTCTGTTATGTTGCTCAAAAGTCTTGAAGGATCTCGGCACAGAAACCATAAACTCCGCCCGCAGCGGACTTACAGCAACCAGGAACCGATAATTGTGAAACAGTTTGATCTTGCCAATGCCCCGCTGGGCGGCGCCAACCTGATTGAGGCAGGGGCCGGGACCGGCAAAACCTACGCGATAGAAAGCCTCTTCTTGAGGCTGGTAATCGAAAACAAGCTTACCGTAGATCAGATCCTTGTTGTAACCTTTACAAAGGCCGCGACCGAAGAATTAAAAGGAAGAATCAGGAACAAGCTTATAAAAGCAAAAGATACTTTTGCATACGGGACAAAAAGCGACCCCCTGATTGACTCCCTTTATGAAAAATATGACGATCATGCTCTTGCCTCCGAACTGATAAAGAAAGCTCTCATCGATTTCAATGAGGCCGCCATTTTCACCATCCATGGTTTCTGTGCAAGGATTCTTTCCGAATACTCTTTTGAAACAGGAAGCCTTTTTGATACAGAGCTTGTGACGGATCAGACGGACTTGATGCGGGAAGTTTCCGAAGACTTCTGGCGTATCAGTTTATATGAAGCCGAGCCTGAATTTATAAGCTATTCGGTAAAAAAGCTTAAAGGGCCGGGATTCTTTTCAAAACTGCTCTCAAGGCAGATATCGTCATGCAAAAATATAATTCCTGTAATTGAAAAACCCGGACTTGAAAACCGTCTTTGCGATTACCGCAACCTTATTCAAAATATAAGAAGCATATGGTCCGTTTCAAGGAATGAGATTTCAGATCTGCTGCATGAACCTGCGTTAAATGGAAAAATCTACGGATCAGTTACGCCTGATGATTCAGGCTGTTCCGGAAGAGAACGTAAGATGCTTTCTCTTTTTTCTGTGATGGACAGACTCCTTGACGAAAGATCCGTTGGTTTTCCATTATTTGACAAATTCGAGTATTTTACCGCTGAAAAAATAAAAAAGTCCGTAAAAGCAAAGCAAAAAGCTCCGTTGCATCCATTCTTTGATATCTGTGACAAACTTGCAGAAAAGAGCAAAGTGCTAACGACGGAATTTGAAAGATATATTCTTTATCTTAAGAGGAAATTCATAAGATTTGCGGAGAGGGAACTCAATAAACGCAAAAAAAACAGGAATATTCAATATTATGAAGATCTTTTGACAAAAGTAAGGGATGCTCTTGTAAATGGCGGCGGCAACAATGACCTTGCTTTCCGGATAAGGCAGAAATACCGGGCGGCTCTTATTGACGAGTTTCAGGATACCGATCCTGTCCAGTATGAAATATTTTCAAATCTCTTTGACTCAAAAGAAAGCGTCCTTTTTATTATCGGGGATCCGAAGCAGGCCATATACAGTTTCAGAGGAGCCGATATATTCTCGTACATGGAAGCCGCCGCGAGGGCAGGTTCAAAGAACACCCTTACAGAGAACTGGCGGTCTGATCCAGGCCTTGTTGATGCCGTGAATTCGATATTCTCCTTCATAAAAAAACCGTTTGTATTTGACGAGATCGCTTTCATAAACGGCGTTTCAGGGCATAAAGAAAACCGGATTGACCGGCCTTTACCCCATGCGCCATTGACTTTGTGGCATATGTTTTCGGACATATATTCGGAAAACAACAAATCGATACCAAGAAAAGAGGCAGAGAAGATAATTTCGGAGTCTGTTGCATCTGAAGTTTTACGCCTGACAAAATCAGGGAATAAGGAAGCGATAGAGTGTGTCAGGGAAGGGGATATAGCAATCCTTGTAAGGACAAATGATCAGGCTCAGATAGTAAAAGAGTCCCTGTTAAAGAGAAAAATCCCTTCCGTCATATACAGCCATGAAAATGTCTTTGATTCCGGGGAGGCAATGGAACTGGGAAGGTTGCTCGCGGCTGTTTCGGACCCGTCGAATGTAAAAAGTATCAAGTCGGCTCTTGTAACCGATATCATGAGTGTTTCGGGTGAGGAGCTTGATCATACCGGTCAGGACCCTCTTTTGTGGGACAAGCGTCAGGCCGTTTTTATTGAGTGCAGCCATATCTGGAACAAGTACGGATTTATAAAAATGTTCCGCCATTTTATGAAAAAGGAGAAGGTCATGGAACGGCTTGTACGGTTTCATGACGGGGAGAGACGCGTAACAAACCTGCTCCATCTTTCCGAAATTCTTCACAGGGTATCGACCGAAAAAAACCTTGGAATCACAGGACTTCTGAGGTGGTTATCCGAACAAAGAGATGTTTCGGGAGAAAGGCTTGAAGAGCATCTTCTTCGGCTTGAGAGCGATGACGAGGCCGTTAAAATAGTCACTATACATAAAAGCAAGGGGCTTGAATTCCCGGTTGTTTTTTGTCCTTTCAACTGGGGAGGATCTGCGGTCAGGGGAGATGAACTTCTGTTCCATGAGGAAGGAGAAGAAAGAAATCCTGTTCTGGATCTCGGCAGGGATGAAAGAAGTATTCGGTTGGCCGGAAAGGAGCTTCTCTCCGAGAACATAAGACTTTTATATGTCTCCTTAACGAGGGCAAAAAAAAGATGTTATCTTGTATGGGGGAGGATAAATTCCGCGGAAACATCGGCCATGGCCTATCTCTTCCATTACGCCCGCAACAACGAATATTCCGGTGATGAAGATATCGTAACGTCATTGAAAGATTATCTGACCGGTAAAGATGACGCGAACCTGATTGATGACCTGAATGATCTTGTAAAAAGGGGAGACGGTGCTGTTGCACTTTCGGTTCTTCCTCTCCCCTTCAACGGAAAATACGATATTTCGGCAGAAGGTACAGAGCAGCTTTTTTGCAGGAATTTTACAGGAAAGATAGATGATACCTTCAGGATATATAGCTATTCGTCCCTTGCTGCAAGAAGTCCTGCATACCCTGATATAAAACTTGATATAAAGGATGTTGATCCAGGAGCGAGGGAAATCTTCAGAGACACGAAAGATTTGCAGGAATATTCAGGAAAGCCGGATATATTTTCTTTTCCGAAGGGAGCAATGCCGGGGACTTTCTTTCATGATCTGTTTGAAAACATGGATTACTCGGAGCCGGAACCGGCTTCCAGGGAAAAGCTTGTTGCCGGCAAACTGGCGGAATACGGTTTCGGAGAAATCTGGAAAACACCTGTCTGCGACATGATAAATAAGGTCCTTGGAGCTGTACTTAACACAAAAGATATTACTCTGAAATTATCAGAGATCGATATGAAAAACAGGGTCAATGAAATGGAATTTTACTTTCCGCTTAAAATGATAACCCCGCATACGATTAATAAAATCTTTCGTGGCTTCGGAGGAGTTAATATAAGCGGCGATTATCAGAGCTGGACCGATAACCTTGTTTTTGCGCCGGCAAAGGGTTTTATGAAGGGTTATATGGACATGGTCTTTCATCATGAGGGAAGGTTCTTTCTTGTCGACTGGAAATCGAATTATCTGGGAAGCCGCATGGAAGATTACGGGAAGGCCTCTCTTTATGAGATAATGGAAAAAGAATCATATATACTTCAGTATCATTTGTATGTGCTCGCGCTTCATCAGTTTCTGCGGTTGAAAAATAAGAGTTATAACTACAAGGATTCTTTCGGGGGCATATTCTACATATTCATCCGTGGTGTCGATGATTCGAAGTCTCCCGGCTCCGGCATATACTATGATATGCCCGATATCGCTTTGATTAACAGACTTGGTGAGGCGCTTATACCAGGTTATGAATAGGATTCAAGGGTTCGAGGGTTCAAGGATTCGAGGGTTCAAGGGTAGAGGGATCTTGGATCAGGTGTCATGGATCGGTGAACAGGAACAAGGGGAAAGGGATAAGGTTAAAAGAAAGAAACCGGAAACTACAAACCAGGAACCAGAAATCGATTTTATAAGTTATACATGAAGAATTCATATACAACATACTTAAATAATAAAAATATGTTAACATATATCGATCTTCATTTCGGGCGCTTTATAAACAGGCTTGCAGGGAGCAACGACCCGGATATTTTCCTTGCCGCAGCCCTTGTAAGCAATGCGGCAGGAAACGGTGATGTGTGCCTTGACCTTGAATCATTTGCCCGAAAAGTGATTTCTGAAGAAGGTGAGGAGCGTAAACCTGTTGCGTGCCCGCCTCTTGATCTCTGGCTTGAAAAACTGGGCAGGGCGCAGATTGTGGGCAGACCGGGTGATTACCGACCTCTGGTACTCGACGGGAAAAACAGGCTGTATCTTTACAGGTACTGGAATTATGAAAAGAGGCTTTCCGATTCGATAAAGCTGCGGGCGGCAGATAATATCGAAGGCATGGATATCAAGCTGTTAATAAATGTTTTGGAAAGGTTATTTCCGGATAATCCGGATGAAGAAGTAAACCTTCAGAAGATTGCAGCCGTCACATCGGTATTTAAAAGGTTTTGCGTTATCTCAGGAGGCCCGGGTACCGGCAAGACGACAACAATAGCAAAAATCCTGGCTCTTCTGACAGAAGTTGAACCGGGAAAGAAACTTAAAATTTATTTATGCGCTCCCACAGGAAAAGCTGCCGCGAGACTGAGCGAATCCATCCGTAGTACCAAGGTGAATATTGATTGCAGTGAGAACGTAAAAAACCTGGTGCCTGAAAATGCGTACACTATCCATCGGATGCTTAAAACAATTCCCGGCTCATCACGCTTTTACCATAATGCCGATAATCAACTTCCGGCAGATGTTGTCGTGGTGGATGAGGCATCAATGGTTGATCTTGCATTACTGGCAAAACTCATCGAAGCTGTACCCGGCAAGGCAAGGCTTATTCTTGTCGGGGACAAAGACCAGCTTGCATCCGTTGAAGCCGGATCGGTCCTGGGAGATATTTGCAACAGGGGAGATTTACCGGGGTATCCCGCAAAATCATATCAGGCTTTGATCGGCGGAATTGATCTTGTGGTCGATTGCAAATTATCCGGAAAACCTGTTCTAAGCGATTCCATTGTTGTTCTGCAAAAAAACTACCGTTTTTCTGAGTCAAGCGGGATCGGAAGCTTAAGCAGGGCTGTTAATAACGGCGAAGCCGATACTTTCTTTGATATTCTGAGAGAAAAAACGGATGAAAGAATTGTCTGGGAAGAGATAAAAACCCGTAATGAACTCAATTGCTCTCTTGAAAAAAAAATAGTTGAAGGTTATAGGGGTTATCTTGATATCGATGATCCGGTTGCAGCCCTTGACTCGTTCGGCAGGTTCAAAATACTCTGCGCCATAAATAAAGGGCCATTCGGCGTCGATGCCGTAAACGGCCTTTCGGAATCGGTTCTGGCAAAAAAAAGACTTATAAATCCTTCAGGCCGGTGGTACAGGGGAAGGCCGGTTCTTATAAAGGGCAACAACTACGACCTCGGTCTTTTTAACGGCGACATGGGAATAATAACGGGCGGAAGGGATGAAGAGAATTTGCATGCATTTTTTCCCGGAGATTCCGGGACAGCGAGAAAACTTGCTCCGGGCATTCTTCCTGACCATGATACAGCTTATGCCATGACCGTCCATAAAAGCCAGGGTTCGGAGTTTGAAGATGTTGTACTTATTCTGCCGGAAAAAGATTATCCTGTTCTGACAAGGGAGCTTATTTACACCGGCCTTACAAGGACAACCGGAAAGATTGCTTTGCTGGGAACAGAAAGTGTGCTGAGAAATGCGATTTTACGAAAAACAGAAAGAGCATCCGGTTTGCGAGATGCGCTATGGGAGGATGAATATCTATGAAAAAGACTATCATAAAAGGAACCGGCCGTTATCTTCCCACCCGCCTTGTCACGAATGACGATTTAGCTAAATGGATGGACACTACCGATGAGTGGATTCGTCAGAGAACAGGCATTGAGCAGCGTTACTGGGTGCCTGCCGACAAGGAAATCGGCGTTTCAGACCTGGGGCTTGAAGCGTCCAGAATTGCCATGAAACGGGCGGGATGGAAACCCGAAGATATCGATCTTATAATTTTTGCGACTTTAAGCCCCGATATATTTTTCCCTGGTTCAGGATGCCTTCTGCAGCACAAGCTTGGCCTTACGACAACACCTGCCCTTGATATCAGGCAGCAGTGTACTGGCTTTCATTATGGTATTGCAACTGCTGATGCTTATATAAGAAGCGGTCTTGCCAATCGTGTTCTTTTTGTAGGCGCCGAGATTCACAGCAGCGGACTCGACATATCGACCAAAGGCAGGGATGTAACCGTGATCTTCGGTGACGGAGCCGGCGCTGTTTGCCTTGAAGGTGTTGAAACGGAAGAAAATATCGGCGTTCTTGGCGTTTCGCTTCACGCACAGGGTGAGCTTGCAATGAGCCTCATGACTGAAGCGCCTTCATCAAGGGTTACCCCGAGGCTGACGGTCGAAATGCTTGAGCAGGGCAGGCATTATCCGGTTATGGACGGAAAGACCATATTCAAGCTTGCGGTAAGAAGACTCCCTGAAATAACAAAGGAGGTCCTTGGGAAAGCAGGGCTTTCGATGAATGATATTGATCTCGTCATTCCTCATCAGGCAAATCTCAGAATAAACCAGGCATATCAGAGCGCGATGGGTCTTTCTGACGAGAGAATATTTCACAATATACAAAGATATGGAAATACGACCGCCGGAAGTATACCCATAGCCCTTGATGAAGCAATCGAGATGAAGAGGATAGGAAAGGGAAGCACGGTTCTTTTTATCGGGCTTGGTTCAGGAGTTACCTGGGGAGCAATTATTTACAGATTTGAGTGATTTGGCGCGTCTCTTCTCCCGATCCTTTGCTGCGAACTCCTCCAACGGAGATAATCATGATGGGTATGAATTTCAGAGATCTTTGTGAGCGCCGTCTTGATATTGCTAAAGAGCAAAAAGAGAAGAATGACTGCCTCGTTATAGGGACGTTGTGCTCCTATGTGCCGGTAGAAATTTTGCACTCATTCGGAATTATTCCCCTCAGGATCTGGGGGGAGTCTGAAAATCTCCACAAGGCGGATGCCCTGCTCCAGACTTTTATCTGCCCTCCTGTGCGCCATCTTATGGCCCTTGGTCTTGAGGGTCACTACAGCTTTTTAGACGGGATCGTTCACGGCTATACCTGCGATGCCGTCTGCGGACTTTACAATATCTGGGTCAGGAATCTGCGTCCACGATTTTCTCACCTCATAAGCCTTCCCTACATGGCCATTAATGAGTCATCGGCATACACAATGGTCGAATTCGGGAATTTTATTAAGAAGCTCGAATCTTTTATCAAAAAAAAGTTTTCACCGGAGAGCCTGAAAAGATCGATTACCCTGTACAACGAAGCAAGGTCGCTCATGAAAGAGGTTTATTATCTGAAGAAGAGCGGACTCTTGATAAGTTATGCCGATATCTGCGCCATGAATATCTGCAGTCAGACGCTTCCCGTGGAGATATTTCTGCCTGAATTCAGGAAGTATGTCAAAACGATGAAAAAGGAGGAGCGCTGGAGCAGGAAAAAACTTAAGATCCTCATCTCAGGAAGCATTATTTCCGATACATCCCTCATGACCTTCATAGAAGAGGTAGGCGGGGATATTGTCGCTGATGATGCCTGCACAGGCCTCCGTACGCTCCTGGATGTAATACCTGAAGGAGGAGATCCCCTTCAATCCCTTGCCGAATATTACCTCACAAGACCCCCGTGCGCTTCAAGGGCTGATTTTCCTTCCCGAAAAGCTCACTTACTTGAGATACTGGCGGATTTCGATATAGATGCCGTGATTTTCATACATCAGAAGTTCTGCGATCCGCATCTCTCCGATCATCCCTTTTTGAGGAAAATTCTTGATGAGGCGGGGATACCGCATATGCAGTTGGAGCTGGAAGGGGACGGGTTCACCGGCCGGGTCAGGACGCGGATTGAAAGCTTCTTTGAGATGCTGGAGAGAAGATGACGGAAGAGAAAAAGACAACCAAGCGGCTTCATGCGAACAAGGCATTACGCCAGATTATTACGGATTTTTATGCGGATGCCCACAGGGCAAAAGCCGAAGGTCGTCCGGTAGGATGGATTCCACCCATGAACGGCCTCATAGAACTCTTCTATGCCATGGATATCCATCCGATCTTTCCCGAAAACTGGGCTCCCATTTGCGCTGCAATCGGCACCAATACGAACAACTTTGCTTACGCGGAGAAGAGGGGCTATTCAGGCGATCTTTGCGGCTATTTCAGAAACAATATCGGATATGCCCTGGATGGAATCATGGAGGTGAATCAGCCCCTGGACGGTCTGCCGAAGCCGGATTTCCTGATCTCTTTCGGCGCGGGCTGCATCCCCACGATGAAAACCTTTCAGGTGCTCTGCGATCATTTCCGTGTTCCCGTATTCAGGGCGGACCTGCCGCAGATCGCAATGGAAGATATAAGAGATCACCACATTCAATACGGGGTAACGCAGATAAAGCGGCTTATAAATTTTCTGGAAGATCTCACAGGAAAAAGGTTTGATATCGACAGGCTGAGGCAAGCCGTTGCTTACACAGACGATGCGTGCAGGATCTGGGATGAGATCATGGATGCGCGCCGGGCAATTCCGTCTCCGTTTTCGGCTGCGGAGATCGGTATCATGTTTGTCATGGTGACAAGGCACGGCACAAAGATCGCTGTGGATTTCCTGCAGGATGTGCTCGAAGAGGTAAGGGGAAAGGTCGAAAGAGGTGAGGGCGTGATTCCAAACGAGCGGATACGGCTATTCTGGGATAATATTCCCCTCTGGTATAATATGAAACTGTTCAACTACTTTGAGAAATGGGATGCCGTAGTGGTTGCCGAAACCTATACCTCGGCATGGACTCTCAGGATGAATCCGGATAAGCCCCTTGAGAGCATCGCTTATAAATCACTTGTCTCGTATCCTCTCGTCTCCTGTTTATCGCTTGATAAACGGATTGAACTTATCAAAAAGGCGGTAAAGGATTATAAAATAGATGGAGCGATTTTCCATTCAAACAGGAGCTGCAAGCCGATCTCGATGGGACAGATGGACATAATGAAGGTACTGTCGGAAGAACTCAATGTTCCGGGTGTCATGTTTGACGGGGATCATATGGATGGAGGCAGGTTCTCCGAGGCGCAGTTCCATACGCGGATAGATGCTTTTATGGAGATGATGTCGGAACGGACAAGGGGCTCTATTGCACATTTTTGATTTTTTACGAAGCCGGCAAATTATATTAAACAAAAAGAGACCGTTGAAGAACGCCCAATTTTGGCCAAGTACAAGGAAGGCGATAATTAAGGCATATGTTCATGGTTTATAGTTACTGGTTTCTGGTTAAAAGAAACAACCAGAAACTACAAACCAGAGACCAGAAACCAAGTCTTTAAATAAATCTGGCAAAAGAGGGTGTTATGCAAAGGTCTAAGGGAGGTTTTGGTGAGACCATTGATAAAGCGCACATTGGCCGTCACAGGGATTATCCTTGCGGCAGGAGTCACTGCAGCAGGCTGGTATCTTACACAGGCGATTCCCATCGGGACCGGCTATGTGGCAAAGTATCTCTGTTCGGGGGTTTTCATATCGGGACGGGACCCGGATGCGGTTCTCCGGGAAGATGCTGCGCCGGTCAATCCTCTTGCCGCTGTTGTCTCGGTGCAGATTGACCGCCGGAATAAACGGGTTACGGCGGATTCATTCGGGCTGTTTAAGGCAGCCGCAGTTTACCGTGAAGGCTGCGGCTGCACTCTTGCGGTAGGAGTGAGCGAAGAGGATCTCAGGAAGCAGGATATAGCGGCAGCGGCTCCGCGAAAGCCACTTTCGGACAAACTCCCCTGGCCGGCCGGAAACGGGGAGATCGCCCGTCCTCTTCCTGCCGGAGTTGATGAGGCAAAGCTTTCCAAAGCCCTTGATAATGCCTTTGCTGAAAGCGGTTCTAAAAAGCTTAAATACACGAGGGCTGTTCTGGTTGTTTACGACGGCCGTCTCATTGCCGAGCGTTATGCTCCCGGGTTTGACCGCAACATGCCCCTGCTCGGATGGTCTATGAGCAAGAGTATCACAAACGCCCTTGTCGGCATACTTGTTAAAAACGGCAAACTGCGTCTGAATGAACCTGCGCCTGTTTCGGAATGGCAAAAAGAGGGCGATCCGCGAGGGAGAATCACCCTTGACCAGCTTCTCAGGATGAGCAGCGGACTTGAATTCGGGGAAGTATATAAACCGCTTTACGATGCCACCAAAATGCTTTACGGGAGTCGCGACTTTGCAGCATATGCAGCTGCAAAACCTCTTGCGGCTGCGCCTGATACCAAATGGAGCTATTCCAGCGGAACTGCCAATATCATAAGCAGGATTGTGCGTACGGAAGCTGAAAAAAGCTACCGCAACTGTTTTACTTTCATGAGGGAGGAACTTTTCAACAGGATAGGCATGCAGAGCGCTGTTCCTGAACCTGACCCCTCAGGGACTTATGTCGGCTCTTCCTATACGTTTGCAACCCCGCGTGACTGGGCGCGTTTCGGCCTGCTATATCTTCAGGACGGAGTGTGGAACGGAGAGAGGATCCTGCCCGAGGGATGGGTCGCTTACACCACGACCCCGACATCAGGAGCCCCGATAGGTGAATACGGCGCTCTTTTCTGGCTGAACGCGGGACCAGTTTCAGATCCCGGAAAACGGAGATGGCCGTCTTCTCCTGCCGATGCATACTCTGCCGACGGTTACCAGGAGCAGAAGGTAATTGTGATTCCGTCG
>JAUYEO010000193.1 GCA_030689795.1 Desulfobacterales bacterium
TGTCTTCTTTTTTTGGTTGCAACCCTTAAGATCCTTTTAATGTTGACAGACTCGTAAAAAGTCATATGCGAACGGATTTGAGATTTTTGGGAAATAGATTTTTAAATTACTGAGCGTTAAAAATCACAAGGCTTTGATCCGCCGCAGGCGAAAACTTCTTGTGATTTAGCGAAGTGATTTAAAAATCCCCAAAAAGCTCATTAAGTGAGCATATTTCGACTTTTTACGAGTCTGTCAACATTAAAAGGATCTTAAGGGTTGCAACCAAAAAAAGAAGACACAATTAAAGGCTGGTGGTCGAATTCAGGCAAACTGCCAGAATTCGGCGCCCAATCAATTAAAGATGCCATCCTTGATGTTGCCGGACCGGTATATCTTGTTGATTATAAAAGCCATATTGCTGTCGGTAAGGGTGGATCAATTTACATCGGGAATAAACCGCCGCGTACTTCAAATGGATATCCGCTTTTGGCATATGCTCCTCCGCTTCATCCCGAAAAGCTGGGCGACCCGTTTTTCAAACAGAAATACAACATTCGCTATGCCTATATTGCAGGAGCAATGGCAAATGGAATTTCCTCGGTTAAAATGGTCACGGAAGCAGGACGTGCAGGATTTATGGGTTTTTTCGGAGCTGCAGGACTGTCGCCTGATGTGGTCGATTCGGCAATCTGCAGCCTGAAAGAAAACCTTGGGGAAAAACCTTTCGGGTTTAACCTGATCCACAGCCCCAATGACCCGGAACTTGAAAGCGCAATAGTAAACCTTTATCTGAAAAGAAAAATAAACCTTATAAGCGCATCAGCTTATATTGATTTTACGCTTCCGCTCATATATTATCGCGTCAAAGGAATACACCGGAACAGCGACGGGGAAATTATATGCCCTAACAGGATCATAGCAAAAGTATCAAGGACTGAAATTGCAGGAAAATTCTTTTCACCGCCGCCTTCCAGAATACTTGCGCAGCTTGTTGAACGGAAACTGATATCAGGCAACGATGCGGAGCTTGCAGCGCATATTTCTGTCGCCGATGATTTGACTGCCGAAGCGGATTCCGGCGGCCATACGGATAACAGGCCTGCTATTTCCCTGCTTCCGGCCATTATTTCCCTTCGGGATGAGATTGCTGATAAATTTGGCTACAGGCAACCGCCCTGTGTCGGTCTCGGCGGAGGAATATCGACACCTTATTCAACGGCCGCGGCCTTTGCCATGGGTGCTTCTTATGTTCTGACAGGCTCAATTAACCAGGCGTGTGTTGAAGCCGGAACATCTGAAACGGTACGCAAAATGCTGGCTGAAGCCGGCCAGGCGGACGTCACAATGGCGCCTGCCGCCGACATGTTTGAAATGGGAGTTAAGGTCCAGGTATTGAAACGCGGGACAATGTTTCCATTCAGGGCTGCAAAACTCCACGATCTCTATTCCAGATATGACAGCTTTGACGATATCCCTTCAGGCGACCGGACAATTGTTGAACGGGACATATTAAAATGCGGTTTTCTTGAAGAATGGGAGCAGACAAAAAAGTTTTTCGAAACACGCGATCCGTCACAGATAGAACGGGCTGAAAATAATTCAAAACACAAGATGGCCCTGGTGTTCAGATCCTATCTTGGAAGATCGTCAAACTGGGCAAAGGAAGGCGATCCGTCAAGAAAAATCGATTATCAGATCTGGTGCGGGCCTTCTATAGGAGCATTTAATCAGTGGGTAAAAGGCTCTTTTCTTGAAAAACCTGAAAACAGGAAAACTGTGACGATTGCCATGAATCTTCTGTTCGGAGCATCGGTAATAACCCGTGCAGCATGGATTTCAAATCAGGGAGTGATTCTTCCGCATGAAGCAAAAAAATTTGCTCCGATGGAACTTTTGGATATATTAAAATATATAGATTAAAAAGGTGTTTTTATTGAAGCCGGCAGATAAATCAAAAATAGAAAACACGCCTGTGGCAATCATTGGAATCGGATGCCTTTTTCCGGGCTCTCCGGGACTTAAAGAGTTCTGGCACATGCTTTTTCATGGAAAAGACGCAATAACCGATGTGCCTGAAACGCACTGGTCGCCTGAAGATTATTTCGATAAAGATCCGGCAAAACCCGATTATGTTTACTGTAAGCGCGGAGGCTTTCTCTCTCCGGTTGTGTTTGATCCGTCCGAATTCGGAATACCGCCCTCTTCTCTTGAGGCAACGGACAGTGCGCAGATCCTTTCTCTGATTGCCGCAAAGAATGCCCTTGAAGATTCGGGCTATAACGGGAACAAGACCTTCAACAGGGATAAAACAAGCGTTATTCTCGGCGCAACAGGCACTCAGGAATTATCCATCCCCCTGGGTTCGAGGCTCGGTCATCCGAAATGGAAAAAGGCCCTTCGCGATTCCGGCATCTCTTCAGATAAATCGGAAGAGATAATAAAGAGAATATCCTCTTCATATGTTTCATGGCAGGAAAATTCATTCCCCGGGCTTCTCGGAAACGTCATTGCAGGAAGAATAT
Source organism: Desulfobacterales bacterium (assembly GCA_030689795.1). Lineage (GTDB taxonomy): Bacteria > Desulfobacterota > Desulfobacteria > Desulfobacterales > RPRI01 > RPRI01. Next base: position 2,505 of record JAUYEO010000193.1, read on the forward strand.
GCAACCGCCTTGATCTTGGAGGAACAAATTGCGTTGTTGATGCGGCATGCGCAAGCTCATTAAGCGCAATCCATCTCGCCGTTATGGAACTCTCTTTGGGCCGGAGCGACATGGTTATCACCGGCGGAGTCGATGCGTTAAATGATATTTTCATGCATATGTGCTTTTCAAAAACCCGCATCCTTTCTCCGACCGGCGATGTCAGGCCGTTTTCAAAAGATGCCGACGGCACCGTGCTTGGAGAGGGAATCGGGATTATTGTTTTAAAAAGATTACATGATGCCGAAAGAGACCGTGATAAAATATATGCGGTTATAAGAGGTATAGGAACTTCAAGCGACGGGAAATCTCAAAGCATCTATGCGCCGAGAAAAGAAGGACAGAAAAAAGCTTTAAGCATGGCCTACAGAAATTCAGGCATCGATCCTTCCACCGTTGAACTCGTAGAGGCTCACGGAACCGGAACGCGTGTCGGAGATATGGTCGAATTCCAGGCATTAAACGAGGTCTTCGCAGATTCCGGTGTAAAACCGCAAAATTGCGCCATCGGCTCCGTAAAGTCGATGATAGGCCACACAAAGGCGGCGGCAGGTTCTGCTGGATTGATAAAGGCGGCTCTTTCTCTTTATCACAAGACCCTTTTGCCTACCATCAAGGCTGAAGAACCCGATCCCAATATGGGAATTTCAGACAGCCCCTTTTATCTGAATTCATCAAGCCGTCCGTGGTTTTCAAAAAAGAGCAGCCCAAGGCGCTGCGGTGTAAGCTCTTTTGGTTTCGGCGGAAGCAATTTTCATGCGGTACTCGAAGAATACGACAAAGTAAAAAGAAAAACCGCGTGGGACGGGTCTGTTGAGATTATTGCGTTTTCAGCATCCTCACATTCTGAACTGTTTAAACAGGTATCGGATTTTAAATCCAGGATTGAAAAAGATCATTCAGCCGGCACAATCGCATTTGAAGCCGCAGGAACAAGAAAGTATTTTTCACCGGCAGATCAGTGCAGGATTCTTTTTGCTGCCCGGAAAATTCATAATTCGCCGGATCGCTCGTTTGAAGAGCTCCATTCACTTCTTCTGAAGGGCCTTGGCATCATGGAAACAAACAGAGGGAAAACCGAATGGGATGCCGGTAATATTTTTTATGGAGAAAGTGCCAATCCCGGAAAAATTGCTTTTATATTTCCCGGCCAGGGAAGTCAGTATGTCGGTATGGGCCGTGATCTGGTCTGTATCTTCCCGGAAGCACATGAATCCCTCGAAAAAGCAAACGGCATATTCAGCAACCAATTTTCACTTACAGATTATATTTACCCGATTCCGGTTCAAAGCGAAACCGGAAAGAGAACCCAGGAAGAAGAGCTGCGGAAAACGGAAATAGCACAACCCGCAATCGGTTCTGTCAGCATGGCTATGCTGAAAGTGCTCACCCGGTTCGGAATAAAACCTGATGCCGTTTGCGGCCACAGTTTCGGAGAGCTGACCGCTTTATATGCCGCCGGATGGATCGATCCGGATACTCTTATTCATTTATCCGTGTCCCGCGGCAGTTATATGGCATCATCTTCAACCGGCAGCGGCGCCATGATGGCGGTAAATGTACCCGTTCCCGAACTTGAAAGCATTATTAATGAAACAAATGTCACGCTTGCAAACATAAACAGCCCGGATCAGAGCGTTCTCTCGGGACCGAAAGACGCAATAGAAAAAGCGGAACAGTTATGCAGACAAAAGGGTTTTTCAACAAGGATTCTTCCGGTATCTGCTGCATTTCATACAAAGCAGGTGGAAAACGCTCTCAAACCGTTCATGCAGACATTAATTAATGTTTCAATCAGCCCGACTCAAATACCTGTTTTCTCAAATACAACAGGCAAACCCTATCCAACCGATCCTGAGAGCGTAAAAAGACTCCTCGGAGAGCAGCTTTTGCACCCTGTGAACTTTGCGGGCGAAATTGAAAACATGTATGAAAGCGGAATCAGGACATTTATCGAAACAGGTCCGAGATCCGTTTTAACGGGACTTGTAAAATCAATACTTAAAGGCCGTGAATTTAATGCGGTCTCAATAGACAGCTCTTCAGGCAGACTCTTCGGTGTGTTTGACCTTGCAAAGGTTCTCTGCCGCATTGCTTCGGCAGGATACGGCATAAATCTCGACATATGGGAAGATCCGCCCGGAAAGGCGGAAAATCGCCGTATGAGCATTCCGATATCCGGAGCAAACTACTCAACCCCGATAAACGGGATAAGTAAGTTTACAAAATTATTTCCTGCCGCTCTTTTCAGTACCCCCTTGAGGGGTAGAAAAACGCAGGAAATAATCTCTCACTTACTAAAGCAAACAGAGGAACGCCGCGAAGAGAAATTCAAACCTGATTCAACAGATGACAAACATATAATAAAGCCGGAGATATCATCTTACGATCCTATGAGCACAACTAAAACAACATTTGAAAACAGAAATAATCCGGACCGTCTTGAACAGGCGCTCAGAGTAGTTCAGGAAGGGCTTAAATCCATGCAGAGCCTGCAGATGCAGACCGCTGAAACTCACAAGAAATTTTTGGAAACGCAGGCAGAGGCAGGCCGGGCTCTCCAGAAGATGATGGACAGCACAAAACATCTTTTTGATTCGTCTTTATCAGGAAACAACAAATCAGACATAATTATTAAAGCGGAAAAGCGCCTTTCGGATATAAAAGAAAAGATAGGCATTGATATAAAATCTTCCGTAAACACCGGTTACGAGGAAATCCCGGCGGAAAACCCGGCCCTGTCAAGAGGGCAGAAAATCAGTTCTTGCGGTCTGAAAGAGAAAGAGTTTTTTTCAGACGATAAAGGCACATCCGGCTGTAAAATGATTCAAATCGAAAAAATTCTGTTGTCCACGGTAAGCCGGTTAACCGGCTACCCTGAAGAGACGCTTGCACTTGACATGGATCTTGAAGCCGACCTCGGAATTGATTCAATAAAAAGGGTGGAGATATTCTCCTGCCTTGAAGAAAACATCCCAGGCATAGCGTCAATCCCTCCCGAAACCATGGGAAGTCTTAAGACGCTCGGAAAAATCACGGAATATTTAACCGGCTATTTTCATAATAATGAGACTCAAAAAGTAAAAGCCGCCGAAGGCTTCTTAAAAGAGGAAATAATTCAAAACACCGGGAAAAATGAAATCTGCCCCGATAAAAATATAAAAAAAATTCTTCTTTCCACGGTAAGCCGGTTAACCGGCTACCCTGAAGAAACGCTTGCTCTTGACATGGATCTTGAAGCCGACCTCGGCATCGATTCGATAAAAAAAGTAGAGATATTCTCCTGCCTAGAAGAAAACATCCCCGGCATAGCAGCAATTCCTCCCGAAACCATGGGAACCTTGAAAACGCTTGGAAAGATCATTGAATACCTCGGGAAACCCGGTGCAAAGACAGTTATAACCGGGATTCCTGATGCATTTTCAGAAAACATACCGCCTGCCGTAACGGGTATTGCCGATAAAATATGCAAAACATTATCGGTGGAAAGAAATATCGTCTCGATTACCGAAATGCCCCTGACAACAACCGGCGGAATTCATTTATGGCCGGGCAGGTTTTTTATAACAGGAGAGAAATGCGGATTGTCCGAAGCAATAGCCGGTGAATTTGAATCGCTCGGTATCGGGGCAGAACTGTTATCTTTTGCCGAATTTATTAAAAAACAGGATTTGTCGGACATTTGCGGACTTGTAATAATTCCGGACATCGGCTCAAACAATGAAACTTTACTGAAAAATGCTTTTCTTGCAGCAAAGCATGCCGCAAACAGCCTGATCTCTTCCGGGAAAAACGGCAAAGCAGTTTTTGTCGCCATAAGCCGCCTTGACGGAGCATTCGGATTTAAAGGACGCGGAATAAGGAATCCATTTCAGGGAGGTCTGGCCGGACTCGTTAAAACTGCATCAGCCGAATGGGAAGGTGTCATTTGCCGCGCTATAGATATTGATCCGGAATGGGAAGATAACGGTGAGATTGCAAAAGCGGTCGTTAATGAACTTTTTAATGCAAAGATGAAAGGATCTGTTGAAATCGGCCTCGGATCCGGGAAGCGTTATATAACCGGATTAAAGCCTTTTCCCTATCCGGAAGGCCGGATTAATCTTTCTCCAGGCGATGTAGTCGTAGTAACCGGCGGAGCAAGAGGAATAACCGCTTCAGCCGCATCAGCCCTTTCAGGAATTGTGAAACCCACACTCGTTCTTCTTGGAAGGTCCCCTGAACCTTCACCCGAACCTTCATGGCTTACCTGTCTGGAAGACGAAATACCGATAAAGAAGGCGATACATGCCAATGATTACAGCGGCAACAATGCTTCACCCAAAGAGATAGAGAAAGCCTTCAAAAGATACATGTCCAGCAGGGAGATCGGCAGAAACCTCGAAAAGTTTAAAAAGGACTGCCGGAATGTCATTTACCGCTCCGTTGATGTACGTGATTTTAATGCGGTATCGGGGATTATTGAGGAAGTCCGGTCAAAATTCGGCGGTATAAAAGCAATTATTCACGGAGCGGGAGTTCTTGAAGACCGCCTGATTATCGACAAAACATATGAACAGTTTGAAAATGTTTTTGACACAAAGGTAAAAGGGCTCAATTCTCTTCTCTCGGCAACAGAGAATGATCCCCTTAAGTACATCGTGATTTTTTCGTCCGTCACCGCCCGCATAGGAAATAAAGGACAGGCCGACTATGCAATGGCAAACGAAGTGTTGAACAAAATAGCCCAGCAGGAAGCAATTGCAAGGCCGGATTGCCGGGTCATATCGATAAACTGGGGGCCGTGGGACGGAGGAATGGTTACCGGCACAATAAAGCGGGAATTCAATAAAAATAAAATTGAACTTATTTCCAGGGAGGAAGGCGCAAAATGCATGCTTCTTGAAATGATGGGAGATAAGAGAAACCCGGTTGAAGTTGTTATAGGATCATGTTCGATCTCAAGGGAAGACAAAAAAGCCGAGGGCCTGCAAAACGGAACTCACAACAAAATTGCCGATAAGCAGCATCTTTCTTTTAAACGCGAAATCGATGTTGAAAATTATCCCGTTCTTGAATCACATATTATCGGGGGCAAGCCGGTTGTTCCTTTCGCGCTGATGACAGAATGGCTGGGGCACAGCGCTTTGCATGAAAGTCCCGGACTTTTTCTGTACGGCCTTGATGATATACGCCTGTTAAAAGGCATAAGGCTGGATAAGGGGAAAAAACTAATTCGTCTCATGGCCGGCAAGCCGGTGAAAAAAGATTCCTTCTTTGAGGTAAACGTTGAAATAAGGGACGGGATTAAGGACGGTGTGGAGCTGATTCATACAAGAGCAAGGGCAATTCTGGCCTGTTCCCCGGTAAAGCCGCCTGTATTTGAAATTCCTGATAGAATTGCTTCTAAAACTTATAACCGGAGCATGGATGAAGTATATGATAAAATTCTTTTCCACGGTTCTAAACTCCGTGGAATAAGAGAAATCGTGGGTTATTCTTCCGAAGGAATGGTGGCACGCATATCTCCTGCCCCGCTTCCTCAAAACTGGATAAAAGATCCGTTAAGAAATAAATGGATAGCAGACCCCCTTGTACTTGATTCGGCTTTCCAGATGGCTATTTTGTGGAGCTTTGAAGAAATGAAACAGGTATCTCTTCCATGCTATTGTCAATCCTATCGCCAGTACAACAGCGCTTTTCCGCCCGAAGGAGTCACGGCAGTGCTTGAAATAAGAGAAACCACGAAGCACAAGATTATATGCGACATCACATTCCTTGATAAAGAGAACCTCGTCGTCGCTCTGTTAAACGGATATGAAGCAGTAATGGATGACTCCCTTCTCAAATCATTCAAACCGCAAAAATGAGCAGATATTTTATCCACCAGCCGCTGAACTCAGAAATTACGTCTATCGGCGGCCATTATCTTTTTACTAAAGAAGTCCGCATTCCTTATAGTAACCGTGATATTTTATACGTAACAGGTTGCGCCGTCTTCGACACAACCTGCTGCGGCGCTGGCGGCTGTGCTTTCGCCAATGTTCCGGGATATATTATTGGCTGGAAGGAAAAAAATGACTCAAACGACCTTCTGGTTTCGGCAGTTGAACATGTGACCGATATAAAAATTCAAAATGCGATAAGAGAAATCATCAGAAAAAATGAAGGCATAACTCAGGTTAACTTTTATGAATGAACAAATCTGATGAAATATGCCCTCTTTGGAAAAAATCAATGATTAGAATTTCAATTAAATGGCTCGCTCTCACTGCTGCAATAATGTTAACTTCCTACCTTATTGATGGAATAAGCGTTGACGGCCTTTCGTCGGCTTTTCTCGCTGCTGCCGTTCTCGGTATTTTAAATGTTTTTCTGAGACCGATTGCATTAATTTTAACTCTTCCTGTAAACATTCTCAGTCTTGGCCTTTTTACATTCGTAATAAATGCTTTTATGCTGATTATAACTTCCAGACTTATACCCGGTTTTAACGTCAATGGATTCTGGGCTGCCATAACCGGCTCATTACTCATAAGCATTGTAGGCTGGGCAATCAACATATTTGCTGCCGAAAAAGTATCTTTAAAAAATGTAAAAAGTAATATAAATCCCGAATATATTGATCTGGAGAATAAAGGCAATGACAAATGGGAATGAATACTGTTTGCAGAACAAATTAAGGCATTTTTTTGCTTGACGTTTACCATCACGTATTATAAGGCTTACCCAGAATGTGACTGGCATTCACCGGTCACGTCGAGACCTTTGAAGAACATCCAATTTTGTCCAAGTTCAAGGAAGGCGAAAATTTTAACCGCAGGAATACATAGAAGTATTTCGAGGATAGCGCGAAAGCTTCACTTCGTGCCTAAATTTGAGCCTGACGCAGAAATCGGGCAAAAGGGGGTGTTATACAGAGGTCTCGTGTTAGCACCATGCAAAGGTTATGCAATCTTTGACATGCATTAAAAACAGTTTTTTTTAAAAGGAGATTTATTTTGGCAAAAGGTATTGTAAAATGGTTCAACGATAAAAAAGGTTTCGGTTTTATCGAAAAGGAAGAAGGCGGGGACGTATTTGTTCATCATTCAGCGATCACAATGTCAGGTTTCAGGACCCTTGCTGAGGGCGACCGTGTCAGCTTTGACGTAGAAGAGGGCAAACAGGGACCTGCAGCAACGAACGTGGTAAAAATCTAATTTTCCACGATGTTAAAAGGGCATCTTTAATAATTGAGAAGATGCCCTTTTGTCTGAACACCTTCATATAAAATATCGGGGTATTTTAGGCGTCCCTCATCTTTGCAAGCTTTTTGACCCGCAATAAACCCGGGCTGTTGTGCATGTACATAAGAGATGAGGAATAACCAGCTGCCTTAAAATAACTTTCAATTTTATCAAACAACACAGGCCTGTCGGGCCATGTGAAGGATTTTTCTTTCTTTTTCAGAGCCGTCCACTCCTGAATCAATCCCGGCTTCCTGCTGTAGACTTTATTTTTGGCGGTATCGCAGAGAAACATCTCGCAGACTACAGGTTTTAGACGCCACAGGCATCCGTTATTTCCGAGATAAACGCATTTAAAACCTCTGTTCTCTTTTTCCAGAACGGCCCGCAGCGCCGAAATCTCCTCTGGATCGGAGACCAGAAGATTAACGACAACATCCGCAAAAAAAGTAATTATCCCTTCACGCGAACAGCAGGCGCTAAGATTGCTCCGGTAGCATTTCTCGTTGCAGATATCACTGAAATTTTCAGACAGGAAATCGTCCGCTTCGGAATGAAAGGAAAGATAACCGGCTATCATATCCTGTAGTTCACGCCTGATTCTCGATTCCGGAGTTCCGATATGCCCAACAACCATTAAGAGAGCTTCCAGTTGCTCTTCCTGATAGGATTGGTTTGATATCATGCAGATACCCTGCCGTTACATAAAAGATTTAAATTTTACCGGTGCTAATATATGCGCTTCAGGATAATGTGTCAAATATGCGGTTTTCAGATGCTCACCAAACAAAACCTTTGCACATCATATATTTCCTGATATTAAAACGACTACTCATCAACGATGGACTCGTAAAAAGTCATATATGAACGGATTTGAGATTTTTACGAAACCATCATCCAAGATAACCAAAGGGAAGCTGATGATCCATTTTGACAATATAACGATAACAATCATTCTATCCGCAGTCTCTTTCCTGGCCGGATTCATCGACAGCATTGCCGGAGGCGGCGGTCTCCTGCTCCTGCCTTCCCTACTGCTTGCCGGGCTCCCTCCCCCGGTTGCCCTTGGAACCAATAAATTCGCGTCTTCAATAGGCACCGGCACTGCGCTGATTAATTTTATCCTTAAAAAAAAGGTCGTATGGAAAATCGCGGCATCAGGCATTGCTTTTTCCCTGCTCGGTTCCTTCATCGGTACCAAAACCATCCTTCTTTTCAG
>JAUYEO010000205.1 GCA_030689795.1 Desulfobacterales bacterium
TATTGATTTGGGATCAAAAGGGAATAATTTGTTTTTATTCTCCGTGTCTTTTCTGCGGCCCTGAAACATTCCGCAATCAAGCAGTATCTTGTCCGAATTGGCGGATATAAGGTGCATTGAGCCGGTGACTTCTCTCACGGCTCCGTAAAATGTTACTTGCATTACATCTCCTGAAATTGAGAGTTCAAAAGGGACCATTCCACATCAAAGCCATTAGTTACAACGGATGCAATGTGGGTGCCGAAAAAATGGTGTCGTATTTCCCATATTTTGTTATTATAGTTTACGATAAGGGAGTTGTCACTTAATATCTTTTCAATGCGGCAGCCTGAAAGACCGCTTATTCCGGTACCTGCGGCTTTCAATACGGCTTCTTTTGAAGTCCAGAAACGGAAAAAAAGAATCTCCCTCTCCGAATCCGAAAGCGCCCATTCCTGCGGACCGGCAATTTTTTTTAAAAGGGTTTTTGAACAGGGCTTGATTTTTTCAATATCAATGCCTGTTTCCGTCTGCGCAATTACTCCGCCCACATATTCGGTTTTGTGAGTGACAGACCAGAAATTGCCGTCAAAAGGAACAGGTGCGCCGTCCTCATTCTTAGTAAGGCAGCCAAGATTGACTCCACTTTTCCGGGAAGAAATTTCGAGCGCAAATCTTGCAAGGGCGCTTAATGCTTCAACCTTCTTTCTTCCCGTAAGATTTCTTTCACGTTCCGGCACTGCAAGAATAACCGGAAATACAACTTTACTTTTTAACGTCTGCTTCACTTAGAATTATCCTGCAATCGGCCACCGTTGAGCCCTGTTCATGGGCAAGAAGCGGGTTTATATCCATTTCCAGTATTTCAGGATGATTCAGGCACATTTCCGAAAGGCTGACAATGGCTTTTTCGAGAGATTCAATATCACAAACCGGTCTTCCCCTGAACCCCTTGAAGAGCTTGTATCCTTTTATGCCCCGGACCATCCTGCGCGCGGAGTTTCTACCCACTGGAGCAAGCCTGAACACGACATCCTGGAAAAGCTCAACAAATATTCCGCCGAGCCCAAACATCAGCAACGGGCCGAAAATCGGATACCTGTTCATTCCGAGAATGACTTCCTCTCCCTTTTTTGCCATCTGCTGAATCAGGATGCCTTCGATTTCGGCTCCGGGGTCAAATTTTAGCGCTTTTTTGACCAGTTCATCGAATGTTTTCAGCACATTCTCTCTGTCCCCAATCCCGAGAGCCACTCCGCCTGCATCGGATTTATGAAGAATCTGGGGAGAAACAATCTTCATTGCGACAGGGAAGGCAAGTGTTTCAGCAATTTCTGCGGCTTCATCCCTTGTTTTTGCAAGCCCGGAAGTAAGAATCTTAAACCCGTAACATTCCAGCAGTTTCCCGCCTTCGATCTCGCCCAGTTTCAATTTGCCTTCCGCAATACAGTTTTTAATGATTGCAGCCGCACATTCTTTATCATGTTTGAGGACATATGGCGCAAGCTGCTGGCGGTTAAGCCATGTTGAATATTGATAGAGAGCTCCAAGAGACTTGGCGGCATTTTCAGGAAATCTGAAAACCGGAATTCCGTGTTCCTGAAGGTATTTTACGCCTGCGGATACGTCAAAAATGCCCATGAAGCAGCAGAGGACCGGCTTGCTGGAACGCCTTGCGATTTTTGCGATAGCTTCAGCGGTGCCGAGAGCATTTGTCATCGATTGGGGGGTAAGTATAACAAGCGCCCCGTCAACACCCTCGTCTCTTATTACAGCAGAGAGTGCATTTTCATATCTGTCCTGAGCCGCGTCACCAATAATGTCTACGGGGTTGTGGACATTGGCAGTCGTTGGGAGATGACTTGTAAGAGCTTCAACCGTTTCTTCGGAGAATTTCGCAAGGACCAAACCGGATGAGACAGTCATGTCGGTTGCAACGATACCAGGACCGCCGGCGTTTGTAACAATGGCAACCCTGTTGCCTGTCGGAACTTTTCTTCTGAGCTTACCAAGTTCATTTTCATTTTTGTAGGCAAATGCGCTTGCAAAATCAAAGAGCTCGTCGATTGAGTCGGCGCGAATGATGCCCGACTGCCTGAAAATGGCGTCGTATACCGCTTCCGTGCCGGCCAGAGCGCCCGTATGGGATGCGGCAGCCATGGCGCCGGCGCTTGTTCTTCCAGATTTGATTGCGATGACCGGTGTGGGTCTGAAATCCCCCGATGTGATTGTATTCACAGCTTCGATGAACTCGGGTCCGCGACGGAGCTCTTCAAGATAAATCATTATTACTTCTGTTTCTAAGTCCTGATGCAGATATCTAAGTAGATCAAGCTCGTCTACATCTGCTTTATTCCCTATCGAAATGAACTTTGAAAAACCGAAATCCCTGTCCGCGGCGAAGTCCAGCACCGCGGTGCAAAGAGCTCCGCTCTGGGAAATGAATGATATATTACCGAATTTAGGCATGCGGGCTGAAAAGCTGGCATTAAGTCCTACCAGGGGGTTAGGGTTGATTACGCCAAGACAGTTGGGGCCTACAACCCTGATCCCGGCTTTACGGCAAACCGAAACGATTTCATTTTCAATTTCAAGTCCCTTCTTGCCTACTTCGCGGAAACCGGCCGATACGATTACAAGGCCTTTAACCTTTTTTTCAACCACCTCGTGAACCGCTTTAACTGCAACCGCCGGTGGTAAAATAATTATTGCAAGGTCTATATCGTCCGGGATTTCCGTCAATCCCGGGTATGCCTTCACGCTTAATACCGATTTTGCGGATGGGTTCACAGGATAAAGAGTTCCTGTATAACCTCCTTTTAAAATGTTTGCGAAAATATCGTGCCCCACCTTGCCCGGCGTGGTGGAGGCGCCTATTACAGCCACCGATTTTGGTGAAAAAATTGGATCAAGATTGCTCATTTTTTAGCCTCAAAGCCTCTTCGTATACCTGTTTCCTGGAGAGGCCGAATTTTTTTGCCGTCTCTTTCGCAAGAACGGACAGGGGTTTTTCGTTTGAACAGATACTTTCCTTCAGCTCCTTTGTGACTAGTTCCGGAGAAGAAATTTCTTTTTCTTCACAGCCTGATACGAGAAGGGTGCACTCGCCTTTTATTTCCGAACGCTGTTTTAAAACAGTGAGAATTTCAGATAGAGTTCCTCTGATAAATTCTTCATAAATCTTCGTTATCTCGCGGGATAAAACTGAAAACCTTTCGCCCATTACGGATTCCGTTTCTTCAACAAGCCGGAGAATTCTTCTGGGAGATTCGTAAAATATGATCGTCCTCTTTTCTTTATTCAGCTCTCTGAGCAGATCCAGGCGCTTTTCCTTTTTTTTGGGGCAGAAGCCGATAAAGATAAACGAATCCGTCGCAAGACCTGATACCGATAAGGCTGCAACAGCGGCCGATACCCCGGGAACAGGGACGATATTTATCCCGGCTGCGATGGCTTCTTTTATCAGGCGGTACCCGGGATCAGAAACGGCGGGAGTTCCGGCATTTGATACAAGAGCAACAGATGCCCCGTTTTTAAGCCTGCTGATCAGGCCGGGAGTTCTCTCTCTTTCGTTATATTCGTGATAAGATATTAAACGGCCATTAATGTTGTGCAGGGATAAAAACTTTCCAGTATGGCGTGTGTCTTCCGCTGCGATCAGATCAACATCCTTTAAGACCGACAAGGCTCTTAAGGTAATGTCATCCCTGTTTCCTATAGGAGTTGCAACCACGTAAAGAGTTCCGGGCGCGGCACCCGGTCCGGAATTATTTATATGCGAGGTCGAAGGCATTTTTTATAATCTCTATTTCAGGATCTTTCCCTCCGGGACTTATTGAAACAACATCAAATCTTGCTTTTGAACTGCTCTGATTCGTAACTTTTAAAAAGTAGAGAGCAACCATCGATATCTTTCTCATTTTTTTCGGGGTCACCGCATATTTGGGATTTCCGTAGCTGACGGATTTTCTCGATTTTACCTCGACAAATACGATGGTGTTTTTTTCTTTTGCGATTATGTCGATTTCACCAAGTTTTGTCCGGTAATTCTGCTCAATAATTTTGTACCCCTTTTTTTTAAGATGCCTTACAGCCGTTGATTCGCTCTCTTTCCCGAATTGCTGGTCTTTTGACGGCATATATTCCATCTCTCCGACATGGTGAATTTGATTTATTCAAAGCTCTCCGGGCGGGTATGATTTATAAAGTCTCTCTGACCCCCTTAAAGCTTTTCCTGTGAATCGGGCAGCATCCGCATCTGCGTATCGCTTCTTTATGTTCCCTTGTGGGATATCCTTTGTGTCTATCAAATCCGTATTCGGGATATTCGTAGTGATACTTTTCCATGAGTCTGTCCCGTGTAACCTTTGCGATAATTGATGCCGCGGCAACGGATAAACTCAGGCAGTCGCCCCGGGGAACGGCTCTCTGCGGGAGAGCATAAGGGATTTGAAAAATTCCGTCAACAAGAAGAAAATCGGGTTGCGGCGAAAGGTTTTTGACCGCCATTGCCATGGAAAGGAGCGATGCTCTAAGAATATTTATGCGCTCAATTTCCGCCGGATCAACTATTCCTATACCGACGGAAACGGCATGTTCATATATTTTTTTGTACAGCAGATCGCGCTTTTTGGGTGTCAATTGCTTTGAATCTGTAACACCTTCTATATGGGATGGTAGAGGAATAATTACTGCTGCTGAAACAACAGGGCCGGCAATAGGTCCCCTGCCGGCCTCATCTATGCCCGCTATCTTCATATAGCCTTTTTCACAGGCATCCATTTCATATGCCAACAGGTCATTTTCCATGCATCAGCTTTGATGGACTCGTAAAAAGTCAGTTTTTGCCACTAAGACACAAAGGCACGAAGAATGGTCTATTGAAAACATTCAGATTTTTCTTTGTGTTCTCCGTGATCTTTGTGTGAGAATAATTTTTTACCACGAAGGACACGAAGAGCACGAAGAAAGAAAAAATATAATCTTTTTTTAAGATTCGTGTACTTCGTGCTCTTCGTGGTTTTATAAAACTATTACGCTTTTACGGCTTTTTACGAATGCACTGTCTTTGCTTCAACGTCTTTCTTTAAGCCTTGCCGCTTTGCCTCTCAGTTTTCGCAGGTAATAAATTTTAGCCCGTCTGACACGTCCGTGGGTTAAAACTTCAATCCTGTCAATAACCGGCGAATGAAGAGGGAAAACACGTTCCACTCCGATACCATACGAAACTTTTCTTACGGTAAAAGTCGAATTGGATGTTCCATTGTGCCTGCCGATAACAACTCCTTCAAACGCCTGGATGCGCTCCTTTTCACCCTCTCGTATTTTGACATATACTTTAACCGTATCTCCTGTTGTAAATTCAGGATGATCGAGCCTCATGGTTTCAAGTTCCAACTGCTTTAACGGGTCCATTTATAATCTCCTAACTCATCAAATTTATTTCAATATTTCTAATCTTTATTTCTAATCTCTTACTTACTAATAAGTCTGTCCAGAATAATTGAACAGGCTGACCTTACCGAGAGATGGTTATAATCCGTATTTCCTTTCACCGGTTCAAGCAGATAATCCGCTTTTAAAACGATCTCTTCGGCGAGCCCCCATCCGGTTCCGAAAATAAGAAGATAGGGGTTAAAGTCTTCAAGCATTCCCCTCAATTCCGGATAAGTAATGCAACCGGGACTATCCTTTGCGCTCGTTACAACTGTTTTCGGATAACCTTTTCCATAAGCGCTTATATCTTCCATAACATCATCGACAGAGTCCCTTATGCATATAAGTTCAAGGGCCTCCCGTCTGTCCGGATTTACTTTTGACCCGATTCCGCTTGTCCAGTGAGAGATAATTTCCTGAGCAAGCTCCTTCTGGTCCTCAAGCGGCGTAACAACATAAAATTTTTTTACCCCGTACGTTCTTGACACCCTTGCCATGTCGTGCAGGTCAAGGTTCGTTACGGCAGATGCTATTATGTTTCCGAATTTATTGATTACCGGATAATGTACCAGGGCCACGTAAAGATTGGGTTTCAATAATTTTCTCAATATCGCGGCACCAGCTTTTCAGTATCTCAATTTCTCTTTTTGAAAAGTCTCTCTTTTCCAGAAGATCCGGCCTCTTTAAAAAGGTGCGAATCATTGAAGCCTCAAGTCTGTACTTTTCAATATCCTTGTGGTTGCCTGAAATCAGCACATCAGGCACTTTGGACCCTTCAAAATCTCTCGGTCTTGTATAATGGCCAAAATCAAGCAGGCTGCCGGAAAAAGAATCCTGCATAGCCGAGTCGGCGCTTCCCAGAACTCCGGGAATCAGCCGGGTTACAGCTTCGATGACGACCATCGCGCCGAGTTCCCCGCCCGTCAGCACGTAATCGCCTAACGAAATTTCTTCATCGATGAAATCGCCGCTTATGCGCTCATCAATACCTTCATACCGGCCGCAGACAAAAATCAGTCCCTCCGATTCTGCAAATTCCTGCGCTGATTTCTGATCAAAAACTTTTCCCTGCGGGCTTAACAGAATCGTCCTTGAATCCGGAATCAGCTCTTTTGCCTTCCGGATAGCCTTTGCCAGCGGTTCAGGCTTCATAACCATTCCGCAACCGCCGCCGAAAGGCCTGTCATCTGTTGTTTTATGCCTGCCTTCGGCAAAATCCCTGATATTGACAGTTGATACTGAAATATAATTTTCAGAGATCGCCTTTTTTATTATTCCATACGCCCGGAAAGAGTCGAACATTTCCGGGAAAATGGTAAGAACTGCAAATTTCATCCGGGAGCCGTTACAAGCCTTCAGGTAAATTAACTTTCATTATTTTTTGTATAACGTCAATATGTAAAACAACAGATTCGATTGCCGGTATAAGGACCTCATTATTTTTTTCGTCTTTTACAACGTATACGTCATTGGCGCCTGTCTGAATTATGGATTCAACACGCCCTATATAATTATCATCGGATGCATATACCAAAAGCCCTATAATGTCATTCCAGTAGTAAGTGTCTTTTTCAAGTTCAGGGAGATCCGCCTTATTTAAAAAAAGCTCAAATCCTTTTAAATTATCGGCCGGAACCCGCGAGTCTATCCCTTCAAACAATAAAAGAACAAAACGGGAATGGGGTGCGGACCATTTCACCCTGTAACCTTTTACCGTTGAGTCATCCGGGTTTTTTACAAGAATCGTGATGCCTGTTTTAAAAACAGAAAATGACTCTGCATAGGAATAAACCTTTACAGCACCCTGAATCCCGTGTGGCTCTACGATCTTCCCAATTGAAATAAAGCCATCATTAATCAATGGATTATTCAATTATTTCCAGAACAGTTCGTTTTTTTAACTTGGCGGAAGCTGCGCTTAAAATTGTTCGCATTGCCCGTGCAGTCCGGCCCTGTTTGCCTATGACTTTTCCCAGATCCTCTTTGGCCACTTTAAGTTCCAGAACAGAGGTTTGATTTCCCTGTACTTCTGAAACTGTTACCTGTTCAGGATTGTCAACCAGGGCCTGCGCAATGTAATAGATCAGCTCTTTCATGGCTCCATCTCCTTTGCTTGCAGTTGCAGTTGAGGATAAGGGTGGATAAAAAAACTATATGGGCTTAGGAGCCGTTACGAAATAACCATTACATTTCTGACCATTTTGTTACGGCTCCTTATGCCGGTCACGGTATTTCAATGTTACGGTTATTTTTGAACGACGGCTTAGATTATCTTAAAAACCTTCCTTTTTCAAAAGATTTTTAACCGTATCTGTAGCTTTGGCGCCCTGACCCATCCAGTATTTTATACGCTCACCCTTGAGTGCAACTTTTGCAGGGTTCGCAATCGGATCATATGTGCCGACCGCTTCCAGATATCTTCCATCCCTCGGACATTCCGAATCGGCAATAACAATTCTGTAAAACGGGTTTTTCTTCGCCCCATGCCTTGCCAGCCTGATTTTAACCGCCATCTCTTAGTTTCTCCTTTAAAACGGCAACATTCCACGGCTGATACCGCGCATGCCGCCTTTATTGATTTGTTTCATTAATTTCATAGCTTGTGCATAATTTTTCAAAAGCCTGTTAATATCCTGTACGCTAGTTCCGCTCCCCATGGCAATCCTTTTCCTGCGATTGCCGTTGATTATGTTATATTGCCTCCGTTCCCCGGGGGTCATGGAATTAATTATTGCCTCGATTTTTACCAGCTCCTTTTCGTCAACCTTGAGATTTTTAAGCTGTTTATTGCCTCCCAATCCCGGAATCATGCCAAGAAGATCGGTGATTGATCCCATTTTGCGTATCTGAACCATCTGGTCGCGAAAGTCTTCCAGTGTAAACTGACTTTTTCTCAGCTTCTTTTCAAGCTCAACAGCTTTTTTCTCATCAACAACGGACTGGGTTTTTTCTATAAAAGTCAGGACATCGCCCATTCCGAGAATTCTTGAGGACATCCTGTCCGGATGAAACAACTCAAGGGCACTGAGTTTTTCTCCGACCCCGATAAATTTTATCGGCTTGTCGATTATCGCCTTGATGGACAAAGCTGCTCCGCCCCTTGCATCTCCATCCATCTTGGTAAGGATAACACCGCCTATATCAAGAAAGTCATTGAAGGATTT
Source organism: Desulfobacterales bacterium (assembly GCA_030689795.1). GTDB lineage: Bacteria > Desulfobacterota > Desulfobacteria > Desulfobacterales > RPRI01 > RPRI01. Next base: position 8,580 of record JAUYEO010000205.1, read on the forward strand.
TGCTATGTTAACGGCATCCTGGCCTGTCATTGCATCCGCCACAAGAAGAATATCGGATGGTTTAACCGAATTCTTTATTCGGCCAAGTTCCGCCATAAGCTCTTCATTGATATGCAGACGACCGGCTGTATCAAGGATAAGTGTGTCGCAGCCTTGCTTCTGTGCGGCGGTTCTTGCCTCAACACAAATGTCAACCGGATCCATATCAACGGTTGATTCGAAAGAAGGGACACCAATCTGCTCCGCGAGCTTTTTCAACTGGTCTATGGCGGCAGGGCGGTATACATCTGCCGGAACAAGAAACGGCTTTTTACCTCTTTGCCTTAAAATAATAGCGAGTTTTCCCGCCGTGGTAGTTTTCCCTGAGCCCTGGAGCCCCACAAGCATAACCGACGCAGGCATAGGTCCTGAGAGATCGATGTCCTGATGCTGCGATCCCATGAGCCGGGTAAGCTCATCGTTTACAATTTTAATGACCTGGTGTCCCGGTGTCATGCTGGACATGACTTCCAAGCCGAGAGCACGCTCTTTTATATCTGCGACAAACTTCTTTACAACTTTATAATGGACATCGGCTTCGAGGAGGGCCATCCTGACTTCTTTCATGCCCTCTTCGATATTCTTCTCGGTTAATTTCCCGTGCCCTTTGAGCTGTCTGAATATATTATTTAATTTTTCACTTAAATTTTCAAACATGAATATACCATTTAATTAATTTAAAATCTTGAAAATAATTTTAAAATGATGTTATGTCAAGAATAATCGTACATAGAAAAGCTGAAGGGAAAGGGTCAAAGGCATATAAAAGAAAGGATTCGAGGATTCCCGCCATAGTGATTGGCGGGCCTTCGGCAGGGGTCAAGGGTTCAAGCGGCCGGTAACCAGAAACCATAAACCAGAAACCAGAGATTTTGAAACCACGAAGTACGAAGGAGTCCGCCTTCTACCGGGCCTTCAATTCCTGAACGGAATAAATATGATAGAAATGATGGATTCACAAGGTAAAAGAAACATAACTGAACTGACAAGAGATGAGCTTGTACTCTGGCTTGATGAAAAAGGGATTAAAACCTACCGGGCGGTTCAGATTTTTAAATGGGTATATTTGAAACAGGCGGATACTTTCGAGGAGATGACGGACATCGGGCTTGAAATAAGAAAGCTTATTTCGCAGCACTTTACCATAGACCGCCTCGAAAAGAAGAAAATCGAGACATCAAAGGACGGCTCAAAAAAATATCTATTTGGATTAAGAGACGGAAATCATATCGAAAGCGTACTTATTCCTGAAAAGAATCATTATACTCTATGCATATCAAGCCAGATAGGATGCGCCCAGGGATGCAGGTTTTGCATGACCGCACGGGACGGCTTTGTCCGGAATCTTACAATGGGCGAAATTGTTTCCCAGGTGCGCGATATTCAAAATGATCTTGAACCCCCTTCTCTCCTTACGAACATTGTTTTCATGGGGATGGGGGAGCCGCTTGCCAATTACAGGAACGTAGTCAATGCGATAGAGACGATTATTTCAGATGATGCCGGCCTTGATTTTTCATCGCGAAAGGTTACGGTATCAACAGCAGGCCTTGTTCCTCTCCTTCACGACCTCGGCAGGGATACAAGGGTGAATCTGGCAGTATCGTTGAATGCGACTGAGAATAAAACCAGGGACATGCTTATGCCGGTCAACCGCAAGTATCCCATTGAAGAGCTGATTGAGGCATGCCGGATATATGACCTGAAACCGAGAAACAGGATAACGTTTGAGTATATACTTATAAAAGGTATAAATGATTCTTCCGATGACGCAAAACGTCTCGCAAAGCTGCTCCGGCCTGTTAAGTCAAAAATAAACCTTATTCCTTTTAATGAGCATGAAATGAGCGAATTTAAGAGGCCTGAAGAAACTGCGATCAGAAACTTTCAGGAAATCCTGATGAGTAAAAATTTTACGACGGTAATCCGCCGGAGCAGGGGGCAGGATATATCGGCGGCATGCGGTCAGCTTCGCGCAAGAAACATTTTACTGGAACCCCCGAATCTTTGAACCCTCGAATCCCGTACCCCTTTCTCCCTAATTGGGAGAAGAACTCTATATTATAAGATGCCTTATCTTTCCGGGTGGAATTGCGAGAACCTTTATTGTTTCGTTGCCCTCCGGAGTTTTTGCGGTTACGTCGATTTGTGAATATTCCGGAATCCTGCCGTATCCTGCGCAAATGGATGCCGCAAGAATAATAATTTCCCTGTTTCCTCCGTTAGGCATTACCGTTGTCGGGCCGGGAAAGAGGTTTACCTTAAGAAGTATGTCCGAAGCCGGGTTAAACAGCTTTTCTATATTATCATTGTCCGACTGATTTCTGCCGACTATAATTTTTGTGTTTTTACTTAAACGTAAGTGCCGGCCGTGTTTTAAAATATTAAGTTCATTTTCGGAAAAATATTTCTGATGATCAAAAAGATCCTTTAATCGCCTTGAAAACCCCTTGTCGGTCAGAAGACACCCGCCCGCGGGGTTAGGATAATCGGAAATTCCGAATTCTCCTGCAAGCGCAGCCTGCGGTTTTCTTGACCTTCCGGAAAAGCCGAGCATAAGCTCCCTGTTTATCAGGCCTTCTTTTTCGGGTATCGTCACAGGAAGTCTTTTTGCGCTTAATGGTCTTACTATATAGCCTTCATAGCCGGAATGCTTTTCAACATAACGAAGCGAGGATAATGTCTGAGACATGGGGCGCTGTCCGAGCACTTCGCCGCTGAAAAGGAAATCAAATCCGCTTTCTTTCATAATACCGCCTGCGATCCTGAACATAAGGGAGTGGCAGTCCATGCATGGATTCATGTTTCTGCCGTATCCGCAATGCGGATTTTTCAGCATTGTCAGATATTCTTCGGTAATATTTTTTACGGTCAAAGGTATGCCGGTTGTTTTTGAGGCTTTTATTGCCTTTTCAGGTGAAAAAAACGGGGTTTCAAATGTTATCCACTCAACTTCCACATTATGTCTGCGCAGAACCAGGGCCGACAGAATGCTGTCAAGTCCACCTGAACAGAGGCCCAGCGCGCACACTTTTTTTTTGTTGTCAATCATGATATGTATAAATTATTCTTCTAAATTATGATGAACTCGTAAAAAGTCGAAATATGCTCACTTAATGAGATTTTTGGGGATTTTTAAGTCACTTCGCTAAATCACAAGAACTCGGGCTAACGCCCTCAAACAGCTTGTGATTTTTAACGCTCAGTCCTTTAAAAATCTATTTCCCAAAAATCTCAAATC
>JAUYEO010000207.1 GCA_030689795.1 Desulfobacterales bacterium
TTGGCGTCGGCACACTGGTCTGCGGTGCTATATCCAGGCCTCTTCATGGAATGGTTATTGCTTCCGGAATTCGTGTGATTTCCTTCGTGGCCGGCGACCTGCGCAAGGTTATCAACGCCTGGCTTGACGGCAACCTTGAGAGCGGGAAGTTTGCCATGCCCGGTTGCTGCAGGCGCTGTGCACCATCACCGGAAATGGCGGTTATTAACAAGGAGGAACACCTGATGAATGGAAGAAAACGCGGGGGAATGGGGCAGGGTGGAGGAAAGGGACAGGGTCAGGGCGGACAGGGTCGCGGACGCCTTGGTGGTCCTCTTGCAGGAGGCGCAGCAGGCACCTGCCTGTGTCCGAAATGCGGGAATCGTGAACCTCATGAACGCGGAGTGCCGTGCCTGCAAAAAAAGTGTCCTAAGTGCGGCGCTGCGATGACAAGGGAATAAGTAAAAACGAAAGGAGGATATTGCCATGCCAGGAGGAAATGGAACCGCAGCGTAATAATCACCAACCTGCTTGTAAAGGAATTTCAAACCGGGAAAAAGCTCTCAGCAGACACAAAAGGATTTTGATGGTTTTGTTGAATGTTCACAAGATAAAGTTTTTCACGAGACAGATCCCTGTATCTATACGATGAACAAGGAGTAAATGATGATTATCAGCATAGCGAGCGGAAAAGGCGGCACAGGAAAGACGACCGTCGCCACCAACATGGCCGTATCTCTTGGAGGTGATGTTCAGTTACTGGACTGCGATGTGGAAGAACCCAACGCCCACCTCTTCATACACCCGGTGATTAACGAGGTTAAGACCATCACCACCCCTGTTCCAGATGTGGATATGGAGAAATGTAACCTATGCGGAAAATGCGGGGAAATATGCCAGTTCAAGGCCATTGTGGTAATTGGTGAAACCGTGCTGCCCTTCCCTGAAATGTGCCACAGTTGTGGAGGATGCATGGAGGTTTGCCCTGAAAAGGCTATTACCGAGACGGGTCGCGAACTTGGTGTAATTGAACGGGGCAGCAGGAACGGACTGGAATTTGTCCATGGGAAATTAAGGGTCGGCGAGGCCATGTCTCCCCCTCTGATCAGAAAAGTGCGGGAATACGCCCGGCCAGATGTGTTGACCATTATTGATGCTCCGCCCGGGACGTCGTGCCCGGTCATCGCTTCCATGAAAGGGGCTGACTTTGTTCTCTTAGTGACCGAGCCAACTCCTTTCGGTCTGAATGATCTTAAGCTTGCTGTAGGGGCCGTAAACATCCTTGGTATTCCCTGCGGTTTGGTTATCAACCGTTCGGACATGGGGGATGATCAGGTTAAGATCTATGCGGAAAAGGAAAATCTGCCCATTTTGATGGAGATTCCCTTTGACAGGAAAATTGCAGAGGCCTACTCCCGGGGAGAGATGATTGTGGAAGTAATGCCCGAATGGAAGGAGAAATTTCTGAAGTTATACCAGCAGATTGAAGAAATGAGTTTTCATAAAAATCATTGAAGATCATAAACGTGCCTATACATGAAAGAAAAGGGAAGGAAAAGTTTCATGAAAGAACTGGTCGTTATAAGCGGAAAGGGTGGAACAGGTAAAACGAGCCTGCTTGCCGCTTTCGCTTCTCTGGTAAAGCGGAAGGCGCTCTGTGACGCAGATGTGGACGCAGCAGACCTTCATCTCATTATGGATCCCCGGATTAAGGAGCGCCATGATTTTGAATCCGGTCATGCAGCAACAATCAACCTGGATACGTGCACACAATGCGGCCTGTGCCGGGAATTGTGCAGGTGGGATGCAATTGGCGAAGATTTTATTGTAGATCCCATTGGATGCGAAGGATGCGGGGTCTGCTATTACTTTTGCCCTGAAAAGGCAATCGAGTTTCCCCTGAAAACCTGTGGAGAGTGGTATCTTTCTGAGACCCGTTTCGGTCCCATGGCCCATGCGCGGCTTGGCATTGCCGAGGAAAATTCGGGTAAGCTCGTAAGCCTTATCAGGAAGGAAGGCAAAAAGCTTGCCGAAAAGGAAAGCCTGGATCTGCTTTTGACGGACGGTCCTCCCGGGATCGGTTGCCCGGTGATCGCTTCTCTTGGCGGGGCCACGGCAACACTCGTCGTTGCCGAACCCACGGTTTCGGGGAGGCACGACATGGAACGGGTTGTCGAACTGGCCGCCTTCTTCAAGGTACCTGCCATGGTCTGTATCAACAAGTTTGACCTTAACCCTGATATGGGACAGGCTATTGAGGTTTTTGCAAGAGAAAGAAATGTAACCGTAATGGGCCGGATTCCTTTTGATCCGGTCTTCACGAAGGCAATGGTTCAGGGCAAAACGATTTTTGAATTTGACGATCGTTCTGAGGGATCCAAGGCGGTCAAAGTCATATGGGAAAATCTGGTAAAAGGTCTTGAGACCTCAACATGTTGGGGACAAAGCTGACCTTTGCCGCCTGAGGATGTCTCTATACGCAAATGATGAACAGCGCATAGAATGATGAAAAAGGTACTATATTTCAAACAGACAAAGGAGTGTGTTATGGAAAAAATTGCTGTAAGCTGCGAGGAACCCAGTCTGGATTCTCCTGTTGATCCCCGGTTTGGCCGTGCCGCCGGATTTTTAATCGTTGATCCGGACACCCTTGAATTCAGCTATGTTGATAACGGATCATCTCAGGCCATGTCCCAGGGGGCCGGCATTCAGGCGGCTGAAACGGTCTGCCGATCCGGCGCCAAGGTTGTTCTGACCGGATATGTTGGTCCCAAAGCCTTTCAGGCGCTTTTTGCCGCCGGGATTAAAATCGGCCAGAATCTTGAAAAAATGACGGTCCGCCAGGCCATTGACAAATTCAAGGCCGGTGAAGTTGATATGGCCACAGCGCCCAACAGAATGGGGCATGGCGCATGAAAGTGGCCATCGCCAGTAGAAAGGCTGGAAGCAGACTCGCCTGCGCCAGGATGATATAACAACAAATTAAACTTATAGTTTTTGAAAGGAGAACAAATTGAATACATTGATAGCAGTTCCTTCTTCTGCACCTGGTGGACTTGATGCTCCATTGGGCGCGCATTTTGGCCACTGTGACCTCTATACGCTGGTTACTGTGGAAAATAACGAAATAAAAAGCGTTGATGTGATCCCCAGCGCTTCCCATCAACAGGGCGGGTGCATGGTGCCTGTCCAGTATCTGGCCGAAAAAGGCGCTAAAAAACTGATAGCCGGCGGCATGGGTTTTCGCCCGCTTATGGGATTCAACCAGGCTGGGATTCAGGTATATTTCGGCGGGGACTTTCAGACCGTTGGAAATGCTGTGCAGGCGCTGATCGACGGCAAGCTTCCGCAATTTTCCCAGGAACATACCTGCGGAGGTGGTGCTCATTGAGAGAGGGAAATGATGAAAAATTTTTGATTATTACCCAACATGCCGGTAATTTTTTTAAGTTGGCTGAGGGATTGAGCGATAAGAACGCAAATGAAATTATATGGGCGGATTCCGTAACAGCCGCCCAAGCTGCCGCAGCCGGTTCGATTGACCTGATCATAATCGATGAGAAGGTGGAAGGGCAATCGTGCATGGATATTGCCAAAGATATGATCCGGGTAAATGCTATGGCCAATCTTGCCCTTGTCAGCAGTCTTTCGCCCGAAGAGTTCCATGAAGCTTCGGAGGGTCTCGGAATAATGGCCCAACTGCCGCTCAATCCCGACGAAAAGAATGCCGAACTGTTGTTGAATGCTTTGACAGCCTTGTTGTGAAACCCCGTTTCCATGCTTGTGAACTGAAACAGAAAGCGCATTCCCCGCAGTTTGCATCGGAGATTTAAAATGGATGAAGAAGTATCCGATTTCTGGCAAAGCCATTCTCTCAAGTACCTCGAAATGGCATTTCGGACAGATAAACAGGAGATTATCAAACACCCTGATGGTTATGGTAAAAAAACCGGCGATTGCGGAGATACCGTTGAAATTTATCTCATAGCCTGTGATAACATCATAGAAAAGGCTTCTTATTATATAAACGGATGCATGAACACTGCTGCATGCGCCAATACTATTGTCTTCATGGCCGAAAATAAAACGATTGACCAGGCATGGGAAATTACACCGGAGGCGGTTGCCGGACATCTCGAAACTCTTCCCGGAGATCATTTCCATTGCGCTGAACTGGCAGTGGGAGCTCTGTATATGGCGCTCTCAAACCTTCTGGAACTTCGCCGCGCCCAGTGGAAGAAAGACTATAATGCGCGGTGAAGGTGTCAGATATGAAGATACTCCTTGATTTATCCAAACACTGCATCGAAACAGAATCAAAGCGTATATATGAAGAGAGCCTTACGCAATATTTCAAAGCTCCTGATTCAAAACGGCCCGGATTGGAAGAAAAAATCGAAGGGTTCAGGAATTTTCTGGAGTATTCGGATTTTAACTATTTAAGGAACAGCCATCCGGCTCTTGCAGGAACAGAAGGCGGCAAGGCCGTCCTTGATCTTCTTGGCCTGGATTTATTCGAAATTGAAATAGACGGCACCTTTTACAAACCGCAGAAAAAAGAGCGTCAATAATCCTGACTTTCTTTGAGAGCTTTGAATCTCCCTGCCAAACCCGAATGGAAGATATTTAAAGCTCTCTCAGCGGGGAATGAGCTCGCTGTTTTGGTCCATCAAGCCGTTTAACCGGGGCTCAGGTATTCTGCGGATCCGGAAGAGATTTTGGAATCTTTATCCGGAACTGGGTTCCGTGCCCTGATTTTGATTTTACTTCGATGGATCCGCCGTGTTTGCGGATTATGCTGTCGGCAATAAATAGGCCAAAACCCGTTCCTTCTTTCCCTTTCGTTGAGAAAAAGAGCGTAAAAAGCCTCTCAATAGTCTCCTGGTCCATTCCTGTACCGTTATCTGAAACTTCGAAAATAATCTGGTTGTCATCCTGCCTGGCACAGAAGAGAATCTGATGTGAAGGTTTGGCTATATCCCGGAGACAGGCATCCACAGCATTTTCAAGAATGTTGATAATCGCAGAATTGACGGCCGGGGGGTCGATTTCAAATGTTCCGGCGAACGGATCGAAATCCTTTACAAATTCAATCTGCCGGTTAAGTATCTTGGATTCAATCACCATTGCCGTTTCTTCGGCGAAAGCGCATACATCAACCTTTTCAAGACTCATTTCCCGGTCCTTTGAATAGAACAGGATGTCCAGTATCAATTTTCTGATCCGCCCGACCATCTGCTTTACGACTGTCCAGCCTTCAGCGGTTTTTTCCAGGTTTTCCTTTCTAAATCCGGAATCGACCAGGTACATTCCGCCGTCGAGACCTGTTAAAAGCCCTTTGATACTGTGAGATATTGTTCCTAACATCAGCCCCAGTGCGGAGAGATTGTCCTGAAGCTCGGATTTTTCCTTGATAAGGAGCTCGAGATTTTCAGTATATTCCCTTAATTTTTCCCGCATGAGAATTTTATCGCAGGCCCTTTTCAATGCCACTTCCAGCGAATCTACATTGATAGGCTTCGTGATAAATCCGGATGCTTCGTACTTGAGGCTTCTGATAGCGAGATCCATGTCGCCGTGACCTGTAATCATTACGACTTCCGCTTCGGGATTCTGGCGCTTGATTTTTTGGAGAAGGGTAATTCCGTCCATGCCGGGCATCTTAATGTCCGTAAGTACAATCGGCGGATTCAGTTCGCAAAAGATACGAAAGGCTTTTTCGCCGTTGCCCACTGCGATCACCTGGTAGCCGAAATCAGATAGGGTTATTCCCAGTATATCACGGATATCCGCCTCATCGTCTACCAGCAGAATCGTTTTATTCAATTTCCCGGACCCGGGATATGTCATGACTTCGAAATCCAAAACCATATAACCTCTCTTTTTATTCTGCTGCCGCCGGAAACTGCATGATAAAACACGTTCCTTTTCCAGGCTCGGATTTGGCAGTGATGTTTCCGCCGCACTCTTTTATGATTCCGTAACTGATCGACAATCCCAGCCCGGTTCCTTTTCCGACCTCCTTTGTTGTGAAAAACGGTTCGAATATCCTGTCGAGAATTGCTTCAGGGATTCCGATACCGGTGTCACAGACTTCTGCAATGACGATTCCGCCGGCTGAGCGGGTTTTTAAAATGATTTTTTTATCTCCTTCTGTATCCGGTCCGGGCGGATATAACTCTTCGATAGCATCCCGGGCATTAATCAGAAGATTGATAAAGACCTGTTCCAGCCGGCTCGAATCGGCCTTTATTTCAGGAAGATTCTCTTCCGTTTCCCAAACAACTTCAATATCTCTTAATTTAAGCTGCTGGCTGAAGATTTCAAAGGCGTTTTCCAGAATTTTGTTTACATGTAGCTTCTCAAGTTCCATCTCTGATTTACGGGCAAAGAGCCTCATGTGGTTGATTATTTTACTTGCCCGGTCCACACTTGCGTCAATTTTGCTCACCATAGTGGACATGATCTGATCCTCAATCTTTTCATGCTGGTTTGTCTTCCTGATGATGAAGCTGCTCGCCGTTTTAATGACCGAAAGAGGCTGGTTCAGTTCATGAGCGACACCTGATGCCATCTCCCCCAGGGTCGTCATTTTGCTTGCCTGAATCAAGAGTTGTTCGGCTTCCAGGCGTTTCGTTATGTCGCTTGTGGTTATAAGAAGAACTTTTTCCCCGGGATATTCGGATGGAGAAATGCGGATATTGACGAAAATTGTACCCCCGTTTTTGCAGAACTGTTTAACCTGGTTGATGACCGGTGAATTCCTGATTTCTGCCTCAACGGATGCCCTCTCTTTTTCCATGAAAAGGCCTAAAAAAGGAGCGTTCATGATTTCATCCTTGTCGAATCCGTATACCCCTTTTACGCTGTCGTTGCAGTCGAGAATATCAAGCGTATCCTGTTTCAGCACGAATACCGGGTTTGGAATATTGTTGAAGATGGCATGATATTTTATTTCGGATTTTTTGAGCTCTTCCTCGAGGCGTTTTCTTTCCGTAATATTCAGGCTTATTTCCATCGCGGCGACGATTTCGCCTTTTTCATTCCGAATGGGAGAGGTCGTGAACAGCCAGTGGGTATGTGTTCCGTCTTTATCGATACCGGATTCCTCCCCGAAATGGGATAATCCGTCTTCAAATGTCTTCTCAACCGGGCATACCGGGCATTTTTCGCCTCTTCCTTTGTATGCCTGAAAGCAGTAATCACCGGGCCTGGGATTGAACTTATCGGCAAAATCACGGTTGTATCTTAAAAGTTTAAAATTCCTGTCCTGAACCGTGATAAGGCACGGCACATGTTCAAACAGAGTCTGGTATTCATCCCTCTGAGCATTAAGGTCCGCCTGCTTTTCACCGATTTTCTGTCCCATGCGGTTGACGGCATTTGCAAGCTGGCCCATTTCATCATCCTGGTTGATTTCAACCTTGACGTAATATTCGCCGTCCGCTATCCGTCGCGTTCCGTCAATGAGTTTTCTGATGGGTTCATTCACAAATTTCAGAACAAAAAGGAAAATGATGGCGGAGGTTATAAAAAAGACAAACAGCGCCAAGATAATCATCTCTTTTTCAATCGCAAAAATTGCTCTGTCGGTTTCTTCCAGCGAGATAACGACATCCAGCGCTCCAAGGATTTTTTTGCCTTTGGGATGGACATGGCATACGTCGGCGGAACAGCCGGGTTCGTTGTAGATCGGATCGATAATGCCGAGCATCCTGTGTCCTTTCGGAGAATAAAAAATCCTTGTCCTCCCGGAAATATCCAGGTTATCAAGCGGAGGTTCGGAACGGTGGCAGATATCGCAGGCTTCCGCCTTTATATTCGTGGCAACATCCAACTCGGCAGGACGGTTCGAGAATTTGATTTCTCCCGCCTTGTTATAAATGCGGATGTTCTCTATTTCCTTCAGCTTTGAAATATTATTGATTATTTGATTGATCTCATGGCGGGAGTTCAACATCATGGAATAATGAGTGCCGAGTTTTATGGTGGCGCTAAGACGGTTTGTTCCGGCAAAAAAATTTTCCATCACCATTGTTTTCTGGGACCGGATGTTGAAATATGCCCAGACGGAGATGGAGATAAGCAGTGTAAGCCCCACCGTTACGATCAACTTTGAGACTATACTGTGACGAAAATGATTCAGTAGCTTGAACATGGCATTCTCCAAATATGGTTCTTCTCCCAATTAGTTGGGAGAGAGAGGTCATGTGCCGGATTTTCCATAAATCTCCAATCAGATGCAGAGCGCCGCATCTATGACTTCGAGTATCTGCCGGGTCGAAAAACCTTCAATTACGGATGCCTTGTTCGGACAAACAGAAGCGCATGTTCCGCATCCCTGGCACATTGCGGGATTAACCAGGATTTTTTCATTTTCCGTATCAAGGCTTCTTGCGCCGTAGGGGCAGGCTTCGATACACTGTCCGCACAGACTGCACAGGCTGTGACGGACTATTGCCGTTACTTTTCCCGAAGGCAGTCTGTTTCGTGAAAGAATGCGGATCGCACGCTGGGCCGCCGCTTCCGCTGTCGCAACCGATTCTGCAATAGTCCTGGGAGAATGTGCAAGCCCGCAGGCAAAAACTCCTTCTTTAATGGAATCGACAGGGCGCCATTTCGATTCGGCTTCCAGAAAAAAGCCGTCAGTATCGCATGATGCGCCGAATGCAGAAGCAAGACCGGCCGGCAGTTCTGGAACCACGCCGGCGGCAAGAATCACAAGGTCTGCCGTGATTTCAACATCCTTTCCCAGTGTCGGCTCAAAACACTTAACCTTCGGCACGGGGCCGGAAACCATGACTTCGGGTTTGCTGTCCTTTGTGTAACGGATAAAAATAACTCCCGCCTTTCTTGCCTGCGTGTAGAAGGTTTCCGTGAAACCATATGTCATCATATCACGGTAAAGCACGTAAACGGCGATTTCAGGATTCTGTTTTTTCAAAAACAGAGCCTGTTTGATTGAAACGGCGCAGCAGATGCGGCTGCAGTAGTTTTTCGGCTCTTCCCGCGTCCCGGCGCACTGAATCATGACGACCGAAGAGAGCGTCGAAGGATCAAGCGAACGGGCCGTGATTCTTTGTTCAAATTCCTTCTGTGTGACAATCGCTTCGCTTGTTCCGTGGCCGTATGCGGTGATTTCCGTTTCCTTTCCTCCGGTAGCCAGAATTATCGCTCCGTGTTCTATTGTCCGGATTTTCTTCTTGCTGTTTTCAACAGTGGTCATAAAATGTCCTGCTTCTCCAAAAGAGGCCAGGACGCTCGAACTTTTGTGTACCTCTATCTCAGGATTTTTTTCGATCCTTTGAATGGTATCGTTTAAAAGGGTCAGAGTTGAAAAACCTTCAAGCGTTTCCGTAATCCATTTGAGATTTCCGCCCAGGTGTTCAGATTGTTCGATAAGATCGACTTTTATCCCGGAATCCGCAATGGCGAGCGCTGCCGTCATACCTGCAATTCCGCCGCCGATTATAAGGCAGTTCCGGGTAACCGGCAATGAAGGAGCTGTTGACGGTTCCGCCTGTTTGAGTTTGACGAGCCCCATTCTGAGGTGGCTTTCTATTATAACAGCAGCCTTATTCTCTCCCGGGTTTTCTCCTGAAAACCGGATTACCGGCGTCCGGATATCCGTTATTTCCGTAAGCGAAGCATTCAATCCGGTCTCTTTTTCCGCTTTCTTCAGTTTCCGTCCGTACATGTACGGAAGGCAGGCGCCGATCAGGAGGCGGTTCGGCTTAAACTTTCTGATCTGTCCGGCAAGTTCATCCCATCCGTCTGCAGTACAGATCCGCGCGGAAAAAATAACATGGTTGACCTCCGGGTCGGTCTTTAGTCTCGCGGAGAGCTTGTTTTCATCGGTGTACGCCAGGATCGATTTGCCGCAGGTACAGACCACTGCCAATACACGCGGCGGTTCCCGCAGGAGTTCAGGTGAAACCGTTTCCGGAGGCGATTCGGGTATGGGGCCTTTTCCGGATGCAAGGATAGCCCTCGATGCACAGGCTGCTGCGGCAGATGCCTGAATAACCGATTCGCTTATATCTTTTTGTCCCGAAAATGAACCGCCTATAACAATCCCCGGCCTGGATGTCTCAGTTAATGAAAACGGAGCAGTTTCGGCGAAGCCCCACGCATTGAGGGAAATTCCCGTTATGCCGGCCAGCTCCCCGGTTCCCTGTGCCGGCCTTTGCCCTGTTGCCAGCACGATCATGCCGAAACATTCTTCATGAATTTTCCCGCAGGTATCGACGTACCTGACAAGGAGATTCCCGGTTCCGTCTTCAGGAACGACCGAATGGACACGCGCATTCTCAAAACGGACGCCGTATTCTCCCTGTGCCTTGTCCCTGTATCTCTGAAATGACTTTCCAAATGTGCGCATGTCCATATAAAAAATGACTGTTTCGGCTTCTCCGTTTGTCCCGCTTTTTGCCAGAAGAGCCTCCTTTATGGCGTACATGCAGCAGATATTGGAACAGAAATCGGCATTATTCTGCAAATCGCGTGATCCAACGCACTGGAACCATGCAATCTTTTCGATCCGTTTTCCATCCGAAGGACGTATCAGTTGTCCGCCGCAGGGCCCTGTACCGCTTACTATCCTTTCAAACTCAATACCCGTTATGACATTTGGTAGCGTGTGATAACCGCAGGTATCCTTTCCGTCGGCCGGGTTGAAAAAACCTGTTCCGCAGCAAAGAACAATTGCTTCCACATCGACAAACCGCGCTCTTGCAATTTCAAATTCATTACAGATGCCCGCAATTTTCGGAATCAGGAGATCCGTTTCAAAAGGCTTGAGCAGGTAGTCGATGGCCCCGATTTTCATGGCTTCAACAGCGGTTTCAACCGTTGCATAGGCGGTCATCATCAGCACCGTCAGGTCCGGGAACTCTTCTTTTGCCTTCCGGAGAACCGTAACGCCGTCCATGCCGGGCATTTTGATGTCAAGGAGCATCAGGTTGTATTTTTGTCCTGACAGCCGTTCTAATGCAGCGGCGCCGGATTCAGCCATGTCGACGGAGTATCCTTCATCTTCGAGCAATTCTTTCAGGGAATCGCGCACTATGAGTTCGTCGTCCACCACCAGAATCTTAAATTGCCTGCGTTCCCGTTCAGAAAGCCGGATAGCACCGGTAGGGCATACCGGTTCGCACGCGCCGCACATGGTGCACGAATCGGTGTCGACGACAAATGTATTGGGAATCCGGTGAGGCGCCGGGAGATATATTGCTTTCCTGGTCGTAAAGCCCGCATTGAAACTGTCGGGGACTTCAACCGGGCAGGCTTTTATGCATTCACCGCATCCTATACAGAGCTCTTCACTGACAAGAGATGGTTTTTTGCGCAGCGCCACCCTGTAATGACCGGCTTCTCCCTGAACCGAAACCGGTTCGGTGCTCAAAAGGATCTCTATATTTTCATGAAAAAGCCCCTTCCGCAGGCAATACTGTGAAGATGAATCACGGTTTATCATAGGAAGCATTTTACACATCCCGCACCTGTCTGTGGGAAACTGGTAATCGAGCCGGCTCAGAATCCCGCCGATATGGGGTGCGCGGTCAACCAGGATTACGCGGTAACCCGACTCCGCAAGGTCGAGGGCGGAGCGGATGCCGCTGATTCCGGCCCCGACCACAAGCGCTTTTCCGATTTTTTCATTCATCACATATCCTCCCAAACCACTCTAAGCCGTCGTTTTGCCGGGAGCCACGATACAAACGCCACAAGCTAGTCGATGCCGACAATCTCCTTGAATTCATCTTCCCGGAACTCGGACAACGGCGGTTTCTCATCAAGGCTGCGACCTGCCTCGTATTCAAATATTTTTTGGGTTTTATGAGCTATGGTGCGGAACAGCTCCGCCAAAGGAATGTCGTTGGGGCAGGCATTGGAACACTGGCCGCACCCGACACAGGCCGTACTCATATGGGCCAGGCGGGTAATATGATAAAACAACGTATCCGTAGGCATTTTAATGATCCCTTTTCGTGTGGCCCATTGAAGATATTGGTAAGGATCGTGATTAAATACATCGGTCACAAAAACGCATTCCCTGCAATAGCAGACAGGGCAGGCCACCCGGCAGTTGTAGCAGTTGACGCAATTGGAAAAATAGGCAGTCATCTTATCCAGACTGTCAGAGGCCTCCCGGGTTTTGGCAAACATGTCATCCCGGTAGCCGGTACGCTGTGAAATTAAGGCATTAATTGCAGCCTGGCGAGCTGATGGTTCATTCGTTTCAGGAAGATTCAGCTGCTTTAAAATATGATCTCCGGCTTCAGTTTGAGACTTAACCAGGATCGATTCGCCGGTCTTCATGCCGTATAAGCCAATTTGGATATCCGCATTTTCAGATACCGGATATTCGCATGCCTTGCAGGCCACGGCAAATTCAGCCCCTTCCATTTCGTTGATATTTCCTCCCATAACGTTTTTATAAAATCGAAGGGTTGATTCTGTTCCGTTTTGCCCTGCAAACTTTGAATATTCTCTGTTTTGAAATGCGCCAAGGCAATCGACGCTGATCAAAAGAATATCTTCCCTGCGGGCTTGTTTAAGTTTTACCAACTCAATAAAGGCGCGGATCTCGCAAGGGCGCAATACGGCTGCCGCTTTGCCGCCCATTGGTTTGCGGGTCAGCCGTGAGGCGATTCTTGCCGCATTCATCGGAAAGGCAGGAGCAAGCGGATCAACGCATCCAAGGAAGGACGCGTCGGTTACCAGAGTGGGCATAACCGTATTTTTCGTTGGAAGGCGCTGAGGAACCAGGATGGCTGCGATATCTTCTAATTTGAGAATGCCTGCAAAGAACTGCTGCAGGGCTTCCAACGGATTCTGTTCCCTCAGGTCGATTTTGGCCGTGATGGTCATAACTACCTCCGGTAAGGTTGTTTTAAATTCGGTATTGGAACCGGATATGAAGCGATCGGTTTCCTGACACAAAATATTTATTCAGATTACCATTTTAAGTTTTGTCTGACTTGGTCCCAATGCTTTGATTTGCGCTGTAAAAGCCCGCATGATCTCGGACAGATGAACCCCATCGCTGGCGCCGATCCAGGTTAATCTTAACCGCTGCTGATCAAAACCGAATTGGGGCAGAATCTCTCTGAGCAGCTTGATCCGCCTCCGGGCCTTATAATTTCCATTGATATAATGACAATCCCCGGGACGGCATCCGCTGACCAGCACGCCATCAGCGCCTTCCAAAAAGGCCTTAATGATATATTGGGGGTCAACCATGCCGGTGCACATGATCCGGATGATTCTGATATTGTGGGGGTATGACAGGCGGGAAGTGCCGGCCAGGTCCGCAGCAGTGTACGTGCACCAGTTGCAAAAAAAAGCCACAATTGTCGGTTCAAACTCGCTCATCTTTCAACTCCTTTCTGTCTCGTTCGGATTAGGAGAAAATCCCCTGCCTTTGGCGGTTAGGAGCCGTTACAAAATAACCATTACATTTCTGACCATTTTGTTAGGAGCCGTTACAAAATAACCATTACATTTCTGACCATTTTGTTACGGCTCCTTATGCCGGTCTCGGCTTACAGCTCATTATGCCGGTCTCGGCTTACGGCTCCTTATGCCGGTCACGGCATTTCAATGTTACGGTTATTTTTGAACGACGGCTTAAGCCGCTAGTATGCCATCGATTTCCGCAAAAATCTGTTTGTTTGTAAAATGCCGGATCTGGGCGGCTCCGCTTGGGCAGTATGCGGCGCAACTTCCGCAGCCTTTACAAACGGCTTCGTTCACCACGCTGATTCCTTTCAATGCATTGAACTCGATTGCCGAGTATGCACACAAGCCGATACATACCTGGCAGCCGATGCATATGTCAGGGTCTATTAATGAAATCATGGGAGAGACCGCCACCTTACCTGAGGCGGAAAGGGCGAGGCACTCCGCGGCGGCTCCCTTGGCCTGCGCAACGGTGTCGGGAATGTCCTTGGGCCCCTGGCAAACCCCGGCCAGAAAAACACCACTGGTGGGGGTGGAAACCGGCTCGAGCTTGGGGTGCTCCTCTTGAAAGAATCCGTCACTTCCGGTGCTGATCCCGAAGATGCGCGCCACCTCGTTTGCATCTGAACGCGCCTCCATCGCGGTGCAAAGAATCACCATCTCCACCGGAACTTTAAGCATTCTGTCGGAAAGCGTATCCTCGGCGGTGACCGTCAGGATGCCGTCCTTTTCATCCACCCGGGAGGCTTTACCGCGGACCATCCGTACTCCCTCGCTCTGGACACGTTTGTAAAACTCCTCATACCCTTTGCCGAAGCAACGCATGTCGATGTAAAAATTGTAAACTTCGGTATCGTGTCCGCACTTATCCTTTAAAAGATGGGCATACTTAAGCGCATACATACAACATGTGCGCGAGCAGTATTCGTGGTAGTTTAAATCGCGGCTCCCGATGCAGTGAAGGATCGCCACGCTCTTCGGAGGCTCCGTGAACTTTAGACGATCCATCGGATCCCGTTTAAGAAGTTTCCCCTTCGTCGGTCCCGTGGCGTTCGACAACCGTTCAAATT
>JAUYEO010000219.1 GCA_030689795.1 Desulfobacterales bacterium
TTTGGGGATTTTTAAATCACTTCGCTAAATCACAAGAAGGTTTCGCCTGCGGCGGTCAAAGCCTTGTGATTTTTAACGCTCAGCAATTTAAAAATCTATTTCCCAAAAATCTCAAATCCGTTCGCATATGACTTTCTACGAAGCCGTCAATTTTGACTATACGGTAAACCATCAATTCATAACGAGACCTTTGAAGAACGCCCAATTTTGTCCAAGTACAAGGAAGGCGATAATTTTAACCGCAGGAATACATTGAAGTATTTCGAGGATAGCGCGAAAGCTTCACTTCGTGCCGAAATTTGAGCCTGACGCAGTAATCGGGCAAAAGGGGGTGTTATGCAAAGGTCTCATAACAGGAGAATGTTATGACCGAAGGATTAACCTGGACGGTATATGATGCCGACACAATGACTCAGGCAGAAATATACGGCGAAGTATTGTGCAGGCTTGGTGAAAAGAATGAAAAGATTGTCGGGCTTTCAGCGGATCTTGCCAAATCAACCAAGATCGGAAAATTCGGCGATAGGTTCCCGGAAAGATTTTTCAATGTGGGGATCGCGGAGCAGAACCTTTTCGGCATAGCTGCAGGGCTTGCCAAGTCGGGGCTTATTCCCTTTGTCTCCACAATGGCCGCCTTTGCAGCCATGAGGGCTGCCGAACAGGTGCGGACCGATATCTGTTATCAGAATTTAAACTGCAAGATTATTGCAACGCATGCCGGAACCTCTTTCGGAGCGGCAGGCACCACGCACCATTGCACCGAAGATATCGCAATAATGAGATCCTTTGCAAACATGACCGTTATTGTGCCTGCTGATGGAATTGAGACTGCAAATGCCGTCAAAGCCTGTGTCGAATATCCCGGGCCGGTATATATAAGAATCGGAAGAGGTTTCGAGCCCAGATTTTACGAAAATGAAGAATACGGCTTTAAAATAGGAAAAGCGATTGAGATTGTGCAGGGTACCGACATTACCCTTATCTGCTGCGGAATAACCGTGCTTCAGGCTTTTGAGGCTGCAAGATTCCTAAAAGAGAAAGACGGACTGAGCGTGAGAGTTCTCAACATGCATACCATAAAACCGCTTGACGAAGAAGCTGTGCGAAAAGCAGTTGAAGAGACCCGGAGAATTATAACCTTTGAGGACCATAATATCCACGGAGGACTGGGAAGCGCTGTTGCTGATGTGATAGCTTCAAGCGGGAAAGGGTGCGCCTTCACGAAAGTCGGTATTCCCGATTGCTACTGCGAAGTGGGCTATCCGGAAGATCTCTATTCGTACTACAATCTCGACACGGACGGGATAATAAAAAAAGTAAGAGAAACCATGGGAAAAGACTTCGAGGAAGACGAAGACTGGGAGGATGAAGTTTAAGATGGCAACCGAAAAAGAGCTGCTTGCCGCAAGGATTTTTCTGAGAGCCGTATTGCCGGTTATGAAAGTTGTCCTTGAAGATGACCCTGTTATGAAAAAGAGGTTTGAAGATGTCTGCGCGAAAGTACAGTTTGCCGCAGGCCCGGACGAAAATCAAACAGGAGCTTGTCTTGTTTTTGACAAAGGCGCCTTCAAGGTGGAACAGGGCCTGTGTGCCGATCCTGACATTGTCTTTGGTTTTAAGAGTATAGCCAAGATGAACGGTTTTTTTGCCGGAAAACCGGTAATTCCAAAAATAAAAGGAATTATAAAAGTCGGTCTCCTGATAAAAGTTTTCGGCCTTCTTTTGAGTCTCAAGATATTAATGCCGAATGCAAGCCCGAAGGACCCGAAGAAAAGAAGGCTGAAAGTTAAGATGACTTTTTACATGATAACTACCGCCTTGAGCCAGTATAACAAAGGCGGAGATACTGAAATGGTCAAATGGACAGGCAAACAGCCTGAAAGGATTTACCAGATAACGGTTGATAAGGATATAGCCGCTTATCTCAGGGTAAAAGCCGGAAAAACAAAGGCCGGAAGGGGCGTTTATGCCAAAAGACGACCGTTTGTCCATATGAGATTCAACGGGGTCGAAGGCGCGTTTCCGATAGTCATGAATGAAGTCGATATGGTGACGGCGGTAAAAAAAGGATATCTGTCGATAGAAGGCTCTCCGGAATACGGCGGAAATATCGGCGATTTCATGGTGCGGATACAAAACCTTATAACCTGAAGCGGTTATCAGTAAGTTAGGGGCCGTTACGAAATAACCATTACATTTCTAACCATTTCGTTACGGCCTCTTATGCCGGTTACGATATTACAATGTTACAGTTATTGTTGAACAACGGCTTAGAGATTATTTCCTGCGTTTTTCTACCACTCAAGAGGGTACTGAAAAGAGCGGCAGGAAATAGTTTCGTAAACTTACTTACACCCCTCAAGGGGGTACTGAAAAGAGTCCCGTTTATCGGGGTTCGGCTTCGGCTGGTTTTTTCTTCATTACCACGGAAAGCAGTATGGAACCGACCAGTATTCCCAAAACAACTCCGAGCGATAGCAATGCGGGGATTTTTATCCAGCCAGAAATCAGCATCTTCACGCCGACATAGAACAGGATTATTGAGATGCCTGCCTTCAGGAATCTGAAATACTGTATAATCGAGGCCAGCAGGAAATAGAGCGAGCGCAGGCCAACCACCGCGAAGACATTAGAAGTGTAAACGATAAATTTGTCCGCGGAAATGGCGAGCACTGCCGGTATTGAGTCTATTGCAAATATCAGATCCGAGGTTTCAATAACAATAAGCGCTGCAAAGAGCGGCGTGGCGTGCCAGACTTCCCTCTTAACGAAGAAGTTGGGGCTCCCAATGGCCTTTTCAAAAGGTATGAATTTTGCCATCAGGCGCAGGATCGGGTTTGAGTCCGGGTCCATATCTGATTCCTTATGAACTATCATTTTGATGGCGGTAAATATGAGTATTCCGCCGAAAAGATAGATTATCCAGTGGAAAGCTTTAAACAGCTCGACGCCGGTAAAAATTAGAATGAGGCGCATGAATACGGCCCCGAGTATACCCCAGGTCAGGATTTTCGGCTGGTATTTGGGAGGGATGCCGAAATAGGAAAATATAATGAGGAACACGAACATGTTGTCCATGGACAGGGAATATTCTATAAAATATGCTGTGAAAAACTCGACCATTTTTTCAAAGCCGAGCATATATCCGGTCAGGAAGCCGAAGAGGGTCGCCACCGTGACCCAGAAGCCGCACAGTATTAACGCCGCTCTGCTGCTTATTTCATGAACTCCGGCTGAAAGCTTTAAATCCGCTATGAAAAGAGATATGGCGGTAACTATAAAAACAATCCACAATATGTTATTTGGAGTCATTTGAAAATCGTTCCCAATTTCATGAATTTTAAGGACTTGTTTATTTTGATGAAATTTATAAAGTTATCCGACCCCTTGTGTCAATCAAAAAAGGGGCGGGTAATTTAAGAAAATAAAAAAAAATAAAATAACACATTTATATTACTCATATATCTTTCATTCATCTTATACGAATGAATTTTCATTCATTTTTATTCGGAATAAAAGCATTGCAGATTCAACAGATTATCTAAAACCGATGGGGCAGTTTAATTATAAAATAACATATTGATATCAATTATTATAACATAGAAGTAAAAATTGATATAGAAATTTTTCTTGACATCCTGTGAGGGGCTCTGTTAGATGAATGAGTATTCATTCATGCGTGTTTTAACATCATTTCAGGAGGTAATTATGAGTAGAAAGATAAGAACTGCCGCTGTTATAGGCTCCGGTGTTATGGGCGGAGGGATAGCCGCTATCCTTGCCGGCGCCGGCGTTAAGACGTTATTGCTGGATATTGCTCCCTTCAATTTGACGGATGAACAGAAAAATGATCCGAAAGCTAAAAACAAAATTGTAAAGGGCGGTTTTGATACCCTTTTAATGGCAAGTCCTGCTCTTCTCATGCAGAAAAAAGATGCAGATCTCATTTCTATCGGCAATCTTGAGGATGATTTTGAAAAGATAGCTTCATGCGACTGGATTATCGAGGTTGTTGTCGAAAATCTCAAGGTAAAACAGGATCTTTTCAAGAGAATTGAAAAAGTCAGAAAACCGGGCACAATCGTTTCTTCAAACACTTCCGGTATTCCTTTAAAGTCGATGTCTGAAGG
>JAUYEO010000220.1 GCA_030689795.1 Desulfobacterales bacterium
AGGAGAGATCGCATATGATTACGATCAAGCAAAAGCAGGAATTAAAAAATCAGCTTGTAGCCAGTCTTAAAGACGAAAAAAATATTCGCAAGGTGGTAATTTTCGGATCATTTTTAATTTCCGACAATCCCAATGATATGGATGTGGCCATTTTTCAGGACAGCCATGAAGGATATATCCCGCTTGCAATGAAATATAGAAAACTCACAAGGGATGTTTCAAAGAAAATATCTGTTGATATTTTCCCGATAAGACCGGGTGCAGGCAATGCCGTTATTCTTCCTGAAATTGAAAGCGGCGAGGTTGTGTATGAAAGATGAAACGGCCATATGGCTCGAATATGCTGCCGAAAATCTTGCATCTGCTCAGATTCTGCTGGACAGCGGCCTTTTTAATTCATGTTTGCAGAATGTTCAGCAATGTGTTGAGAAATTGCTGAAAGCCGTTCTGGTTGAGTTTTATTCTAATCTTGTAAAGACTCATAGTATTTCCAAACTTAAACAAATACTAACGGAAAAAGGTACGGATATAAATATCACAAATGATGAATGCGATCTTCTCGATACTATTTATCTTCCCTCTAAATACCCTATTGGAAGCGTTATCCCGGAATATAACCCGGATGCAGATATTTGCCGGGATTGTATTGCAATTGCCTCCCGGGTGAATAAGTCAGTAAAGGATCTTCTGAGGAAATAAAAGCCTCAAAGCAAGAGATGACAGGGAATAGTGTCTGTTTTTTGATTCCCTCGCTCATCCTGCAGGAAGCTGCCGGGAATGCGCTTGCTATTGCGGTTCAGACGCAAAGGTGAAAAACAGGGCGTACTCTTTTTCGATAATGGATAAGAATTTGGCTACAGAAAGAACAGAGACATTTAAAATATTTTGGTATACACTTGACATCACACATATGAATGTGTAAAGTTCAAAATAAATAGTTATGGAGGTGATAACATGCCGACAAATTTAGCTATAAACGACGATCTTCTGGAACAGGCGAAGGTTGTCGGGAGACATAAAACAAAAAAAGCTGCCGTAACGGAGGCTCTCGAAGAATATATTCAACGAAGAAAACAGACCGAAGTGATAAAAGTGTTCGGATTGATCGATTACGATGAGTCGTATGACTATAAGAAGCAGCGGATAAAACAATGAACGTATTGGTGGATACATCCATCTGGTCGCTGGCGTTGCGCAGAGAGGTACCGAAGATTCATGCAGTAACAGAAGCTCTGTCTGAATTGATTCGAGAATTGAGAGTAAGGATCATCGGGCCGATCCGTCAGGAATTATTATCGGGAATCAGATCAGAGAAACAATCTGAAGAACTGCGATTGCATCTTTCCGCATTCCCTGATTTACCAATAGAAACTCCCGATTATGAGAAGGCAGCGGAGTTTTTCAATATATGTCGGGACAATGGAATTCAGGGGTCTAATACCGACTTCTTGATCTGTTCTGTGGCGCATCGGCGTGATTTGGAAATATTTACATCCGATAAGGATTTTATTGCTTTCCGGAAACACTTACCAATAAAGCTTTATTCATCTGAAAATATGACCCATCCGGAGAAATAAATCAGGGGGATGTGGGGGACCGCTCACCATGTGCATTGAAAGACTGCAAAACTTGACGGCTCACATTTTTGAGAATCATGAAAATTACCTTTGAGATCAGGATACTATGAAGTTTATTTTAAATATCAGGTATATCGTTACAGGGGTTTTCTGCATAATCTGTTTGCACGGATGTATGGGCGGTATGGCCGGCTGGAAGGGACATAATGTCAGGAAAGATAACCGGATACCCCTTGAGGATGCTGCCGGCAAGACCAGCGGGGTTTGGAAAACGGGCGATCTCTCCCTCAGGTATGACTGTCTGATAAAAGGGAATAGAATACAGCTTGATGGTGAAACAACCCTGACGGAGAAGCTGACACATTTCACCACACTGGATCATCTTTCCATAATGGTTCAATTTCTTGACAGGGAAGGCACGGTACTTGGCCACGAAATACTCTACATCTCGTCATACAGAGCCTGGATTCCCATGATCAACCTGTCTTTCAGCCGTTCGTTTGTGCTGCCTTCCGAAACTGCCTCCATGTCATTCAGTTATTCAGGCAAGGTAAGTGACGGGAGCGGAGATGATGGCATTGACTGGGATTTCTGGTCCACTCCGTAACCCGCTTAAATTAATTCCAGCATGCCCGTGGGACAAGGGTGATATTTGCGGGATACCCATTACTTCTGAAGTTTCGTTGCTCCCGTGGTCGTGAATGAATTTGACTAATTTCCATCCGATAAGATATTAAATGAAACGACAGAACCCGCTTATTCGGCAGGCTTCTGTGCATTTTTCTCTGACCCGGGAAAGAGCGGGTTATTCCGGCAAAGAAGAGGAGGTGTTCCCATGATTTTCAATTATATGATAGTATCAATGGTTGCGTTATCGGCACTTGCCACCGGTGTGGCCGCACCTGAATTCGAAGCGGTTTCATATGATGGCCGGAAAATAACCCTCTCTGCGTTGCTGCAGCAGGGTCCCGTGATGCTTGTATTCCTGCGCGGGTTCAGCTGACCTTACGCCCGAAAACATCTGGGCCAGATGAAACAGGATTTCCAGGAATTCACGTCAAGAAACACCACGATTGTCGTCGTCGCGCCGCATGCCGCGGATAAGGTCGCGGAGTACTGGAAGAAAGAGGAACTACCCATGATCGGTATTCCCGACGAGGACGAAAAACTCGCCCGCCTTTACGGCCAGGAATGGAAGCTGCTGAAACTTGGCCGGATGCCCGCGCTTTTCGTGATTGACCGTAAGGGCGTTCTTGCCTTCGCCCAATACGGCACAAGCATGTCAGACATACCGGGGAACAGCGAGATGTTGAAGGTCCTGGACGGGTTGAGGGGATTATAGGGCGGACGAACACCCTTACTCTTTGCTTCACCGGCCCTGCTGTCAACATTTTCCTCCATGGAGTTTTCCATCATAAAGCCGGCCGTTCATTGTTTTCATGAACTTATCAAGGGGAATTGACTCTTGTTTTAAAAAACCCTTAGCCGGCAAATCACCATTATGCACCATTTCTACAACAGCGCAGGCAGAGGCAGCAGTAGTCCATGAAATAGCTCTCCATGTGCGACCGGCTATTTCCATCGGGTAATATGCTTTGACAAATTCATCACGGGATAGAAGCCCTCTTTTCCATCCTTCAACTGAAACATGAATATATACAACATCCTCCTTTACGGGTGGTTTGGCATTTACCAGTATTTCACCGGTTCTTATCCTGTCCTGACGCATAAGGAGTTCGTGGAAAACAAAATTCATGAGTTTGGAATGACCCGGATACCGAATCGTCTTGTAGTCCAGGT
>JAUYEO010000230.1 GCA_030689795.1 Desulfobacterales bacterium
TAGATTTTTAAAGAACTGAGCGTTAAAAATCACAAGCTGTTTGAGGGCGTTAGCCCGAGTTCTTGTGATTTAGCGAAGTCATTTAAAAATCCCCAAAAAGCTCATTAAGTGAGCATATTTCGACTTTTTACGAGTCCATCAAATTTGACGCCTTCGAAAAAGCACTTTTTTTACCACTAAAGCCACGAATCCACCTGAGGCGGAGAAGGATAAAAAAGAATATATGCCACTCTTAAAAATAGATTCCGGTATTCGTTATTTTAAAAAACTTATTTTATTCCTCATGCTTTTCGTCATCTGCTCCTGCACCGAAGAGAAATCCGCTCATATGACCTTTTCAGGAATAATGGATGCAGATATCACCCGTGTCAGCTCTCAGACGCACGGCATAATAAAGGAACTCAAAATTAATGAAGGAATGGAAGTCGGCCAAGGTCAGACCCTGGCAAACATAGAAACGGAAAGCCTCGGATACCAGCTCGAGCAGAATCGGTCGGCGATTGAAGAACTCGGTAATCAATACAACGCAACCCTTTCACAACTTGAAACAGCGAAAATCGAGAAAGAGAACATCGGCATAAAATACAACCGGTTTTCAGCCCTTCTTCAATCAAAAGCGACTTCACAGCAGAATGTCGATGACCTCAAAACCCAGCTCGATGCGGCAAATGAGCGGATTAAGTCCATTCAGTCTTCAATGGATGTCGTCATAAGCAAAAGAAAACAGGTTGAATCAGGGGCAAAGCTTATTAAAAAGCAGGTCAAAGACGCCACAATAACCTCTCCTTTTTCAGGAAGGGTGCTCGTGCGTTATGTTGAAAAGGGAGAGCTCCTTGCCGCAGGAAGCCCCGTATGTGATATAGCCGACCTTTCCCTGCTCTGGACAAAGATCTATATTGAAGAAAAAAACCTTCCTTTTATAAAACTCGGTCAGAATGTCCTGATAAAGATTGATGGAATTGATGATAAAACACTTGAAGGCCGGGTATCCTGGATTTCCGACAAATCGGAATTCACTCCAAAAACAATACTGACTGAAGAGACGAAAGCCTCTCTGGTATTTTCCGCAAAAATAATTGTACCGAACAATAACGGAATTTTAAAAATCGGCATGCCTGTGTCTGTTATTGTCCAGCGGCAGATATGATGCTTCCTATAATCAGCATTAAAAACTTTTCAAAATCATTCGGCGGAACAAAAGCGGTTGCAAGCCTTGACCTTGAAGTCGAAAAAGGCGAGCTGTTCGGACTGATAGGCCCTGATGGAGCCGGAAAGACCACAACCATAAGAACTCTTGTCACGCTCATTTCCCCCGACTCGGGAGAAATTTTCGTAAACAATCTCGATGTCAAAAAGGATGTAAGGAAAATTAGAAGCATAACAGGCTATATGCCGCAAAGATTTTCTTTATATCCGGATCTCTCAGTCAATCAGAACCTTGTTTTTTTCGCGAATCTCTTTGATGTTCCAAAAAGAGAAATAGCAGAGCGGAAAAAAAGACTCTTTCAGTTCAGCAATCTGGAGCCGTTTGCCGGCAGGCTTGCAGGTCAGCTCTCCGGGGGAATGAAGCAGAAACTTGCCCTCTCCTGTACACTCATTCACAATCCTGTTGTTCTTATTCTTGATGAACCAACAACCGGAGTCGATCCTGTTTCAAGAAACGAATTCTGGACAATTCTTAAGGAATTAAAGAAGGAAGGAGTCACTATTCTGGTGTCAACACCGTACATGGATGAAGCCGTAAAGTGCGATCGCGTGGCAATTATGCATGAAGGCATGGTGCTTGCCCGGGGAAAGCCTGAAACAATGACGGCTTCCTTCCAAAATCGTATTTATAAGCTTGCGGGACAGGATCTTATTAAACATATAAATTCAATAGCCCTGATTCCAGGGATTCTCTCGGTTCAATCATTCGGAGACAGCCTTCACCTCACTCTTCCGGATAACCAGGCGAAGGAAAATATCAGGGGAAAAATAAAAAATATTCTCGGCCGGAGTTTTCAAATGGAACCTGTCGAACCGTCGCTTGAAGATCTATTCATCGCTCTCATTGAAGGTAAAAGCCGGAATGGAAACTGAGATCGCGGTCAGCGCATCAAAATTGAGCCGTCACTTTGGAGCTTTCAAGGCTGTCGATGAAATCTCTTTTGACGTAAAAAAGGGGGAGATTTTCGGTTTCCTTGGCGCAAACGGAGCCGGCAAAACAACAGCCATAAAGATGCTCTGCGGCCTTTTAAAGCCGACGGAAGGAGAGGCTACCGTAGCCGGATTCAGCATAAGAACCGGCACCGCAATGATAAAAAAAAATATCGGTTACATGAGCCAGAAATTTTCACTGTACGAAGATCTGACCGTCAAAGAGAACATAGAGTTTTACGGCGGAATATACGGCCTGTCGAGGGAGGAAATCGCAAACAAAACAAGGCTGCTTCTTTCCGAGCTCAATCTTGAAAATATGCAGAATTCGCTCACAAGAGCTTTGCCCCTCGGGTGGAAACAGCGCCTTGCGTTAAGCGCTTCTCTGCTTCACGATCCCCCGATTATTTTTCTCGATGAGCCGACCGGCGGAGTAGATCCGATTTCACGCCGCAATTTCTGGAGGATAATATATGAAATAGCAAACCGGGGGAAAACAGTATTTGTGACGACCCATTACATGGATGAAGCCGAATACTGCAACAGGGTATCGATCATGCATAGAGGAAAAATAATCGAGCTCGGAACTCCGACAGGTCTTAAGCAGAAATACGACAAAACTACCATGCAGGATATTTTTATACATATTATTGGTCAGAACTAATCAGCCGCGGATTCACACAGATGAACGCAGATAGATTTAAATACAAAGAAAAAATATCAGTGATGATCAGCGTAGATCTGCGGCTGAGTGATTACAAATTCAGATGAAACTTAGAAGAATAATAAGCATAATCATTAAAGAATATACCCATATTTTCCGGGACTGGAGATCTCTTCTTATCATTATCCTGATGCCGGTTCTCATGATAATTCTTTACGGTTATGCCATCACGCTCGACATGAAAAACCTGACCTTCGCCGTGATTGATGATGCCAAAACTCCGGAAAGCAGGGAACTGATACGGGGTTTTACTGAAAGCCGTTTCTTTATACTCAAATATACGGATATAAAGCGCAATGAGATAGAATCATTGTTTAAAAAACGTTATATCCAGATGGCGCTTGTTATCCCCGGAGATTTTTCGGAAAGTCTCGTTTCAAACCGCATTACAAAAGTTCAGCTTATCGTTGATGCGGCCGATTCGAATGTCGGGACATTCATAAACAATTACAGCAACCGGGTCGCACAGTTGTTTAACGAAAAGCTGAACAACCGGTCTCCCGGGATACTCGGCCTTGAACCCAGGATTCTTTTCAATCCCGATATGAAGAGCGCAAATTTTTTTGTGCCCGGCCTTGTCGCACTCATACTTCTTCTCATATGCTCTCTTCTGACATCCATTACCATAACCCGCGAGAAGGAGACAGGAACCCTCGAACAGATCCTTGTTTCGCCGGTCAACCCGATGGAAATCGTTGTAGGAAAAGTAATTCCGTACATCACCCTTGGTTTTTTCAATGGAATAATCATAATCATATTTGCCCGTCTCTTGTTCAAAGTGCCCATCAACGGAAGCCTGGCCCTGATCGCCGTGCTGTCGCTTATTTACATATTTGTCGCTTTAAGTTTCGGGCTGATGATTTCATCGGTCGCAAAAACACAGCAGATAGCTATGCTCGCAACACTCATGGCAACCGTTCTTCCTACTATAATGCTGAGCGGCTTTATTTTTCCGGTGGCAAGCATGCCCCTGCCGCTTCAATACATATCAAAAGCGGTGCCTGCCACCTATTTTCTTATAATCATCCGAGGCATAATGCTCAAAGGAATAGGACTTGCGGAACTCTGGCAGCATGCTGCCGCCTTATCGGGGATAGGGATGTTAATGCTCTCAATGGCAATTATACGGTTTAAAGTGACCTTGGAGTAAAAAGACGGAGTAACAAGGATGCGTCAGATATTTTATCTTGTACAGAAAGAGTTCAGGCAGATCTTCCGGGACTTCTCTATGGTCAGAATCCTGTTTGTAGTCCCCCTCATTCAAATATTTATTTTAGGAAATGCCATAACGACCGATGTAAAAAATATAAAAGTCATTTTTCAGGATCAGGATAAAACTCCGTACAGCAGGGAGTTTATCAGCAAGTTTGTTCATTCGAAATATTTCATAATCACGGGATTTGAAGAGGATTACACCAGGCTTTCATCCTACCTTGATTCAGGGAAGGCAAGCCTCGCCATAATAATCCCCAGGCATTTCCAGCGCGACATTGTTCTTCAAAAAAAGCCGGATATCCAGCTTCTTGTTGATGGAGTGGACGGGAATTCCGCCGGAGTATCGCTCGGATATATTACGGACATAGTGCAAAAATACCAGGAAAGGCTCATGGAATATTCACCGGAATTAAGCCTTCAGGTTAAAAACGTACGTAGGATTGAGATGGAACCGAGGTTCTGGTTCAATCCGAATCTTGAAAGCAAACTCTACATAGTGCCAGGAATCATCGCTCTCATTCTTCTCATAATAACCCTCTTTCTCACGAGCATGGGCATCGTGCGTGAAAAGGAAATCGGAACGCTGGAACAGCTCATGGTAACACCGATAAGGTCATATCAGCTTGTTATCGGCAAGATAATACCTTTCAGTATCCTCGGAATGTTGGAGATAATGATTTCAATGGGATTTGTCTACCTTATTTTCGGGATAGGAGTAAAAGGCAGCCTGCTGCTGCTTCTTTTTGAATCTTCAATATTTATTATT
The DNA here is from genome assembly GCA_030689795.1 of Desulfobacterales bacterium. GTDB lineage: Bacteria > Desulfobacterota > Desulfobacteria > Desulfobacterales > RPRI01 > RPRI01. Next base: position 4,842 of record JAUYEO010000230.1, read on the forward strand.
TCCACACTCGGACTTGGTATTTTTATTTCAACGATATCGGATACCCAGCAGCAGGCTCTGTTTGTCGCCTGGTTTTTCATGATATTTTCAATCCTTCTTTCAGGCTTTTTTATCCCCATCGCAAACATGCCCCCTGTAATTCAGCATATAACGCGCCTTAATCCGCTGCGGTATTATATAGTGATACTGCGGGAGATATACCTTAAGGGAACCTCAATAAAAGACCTTATACCCGAAACTCTCTCAATGGTTACATTCAGTACTTGCCTGTTCCTTGCCGCGGTAATCCGCTTCAGGAAAAAACTGGGATGATGCAGGCGGCACTATTGGCAGGCGTTCATTTCAATGGTTACATGCGCCAATTCCTGAATTCCATCTAATCTGCTCTTATACTCTTCAACGGCACGGGGATTTCCCGTGACTAATGACACTATACAGGCATATTTATTCTGCGCA
>JAUYEO010000237.1 GCA_030689795.1 Desulfobacterales bacterium
CGTATAAATCTGTTTTTAAGGACCAGCCCGTTGATTTCCATTTTTTCAAATAAGGATGTCATGGTCTTGAGATTCCCATTTCTTTTTTCTTCCAAACATTAGATTCCGGATATTTGATGGCTGAGTCGGCGGCCACCGCACCATTCAAAATACCGGCTTCAAAGGGCATATTATGCAAAGTGCTCGCGGCTTCAGGATGGCGGACGGACGGCTGCCGAGGCATTGAGCAATTGAAGAATGTCGCTTCTGATCCGGTTATGCTCTTTTCCTGTCCTATTTCTGGGCCGATCCAGACCGACATCGAAGATTTTCAATATGCGGGCGGGGCGCGGGGATAAAACGGCAACACGGTCGCCGATGTATACCGCCTCGTCCACGTTATGGGTGACAAACCGGATCGTATCTTTTCTTTCTTCCCAGATTTTCAGGAGAAATTCCTGCATGACGTTTCGGGTCTGACTGTCGAGTGATCCGAACGGTTCATCCATCAGCACCACCTGCGGGTCGGCGATCAGGGTGCGAGCGATGGCCACGCGCTGCTTCATGCCGCCGGAAAGCTCTTTGGGAAAAGCGTTTTCAAATCCTTCCAGGCCAAAATCCCGGACATACTGCATTGCCATGGTCCGGCGGACCGCGGCGTCCACGCCCTTGATTTCAAGGGCCACTTCAATGTTTTCCACCAATTTTCGCCAGGGAAACAGTGCGTACTCCTGAAACACCATTCCCACCTGCTCGTCACATCCGGTAAGGGTTTTTCCGTCCAACAGAATTCTGCCCGAAGTCTTTTCTTCCAACCCGGCGATCAGACGCAGGAGCGTGGTCTTGCCGCAGCCGCTCGGTCCGACAATGGAAAAAATCTGCCCCTGTTGAACCGAGAAGTTCATCCCGTCAAACACGTCGATGTCGGTTTTGGACGTATTGCCGGCGTATACTTTTTTTAGGTCGGTTATTTCAAGTCGAATACTCATAAGCTTCTATTATCGCCACCGGATCAGATGTCTTTCGACCAGTTGCAGGCAGGCATCAATTCCAAGGCCGATCGCGCCGATAACGAGCATGCCCGCGATGATCTCATCGGAACGTTGAATATCCCGTGCCGTCATGATCATGTAGCCCAAACCAAAGCCCTGCCTGACGCCGGTAAATTCGGCCGCCACCAGCGACATCCACCCCACACCGATACCGATGCGCATGCCGGTCAATATGGAGGGCATGGCGCCGGGGACGAGGACATTGAGGAAGAAAAACCGCCGGCCGGCATTGAGCATTCTGGCCGCCTCGATCAACACCGGTTCAATTCCGCGAACCCCATTGACGGTGTTCAGGAGAATCGGAAAAAAGGCGCCGAGGAAGATGATATACGCCGCGGATTTGATACCGATGCCGAACCAGAGGATGGAAAGGGGAATCCAAGCCAGCGGCGGAATCGGGCGCACTATTTCCACCAACGGCTCGATCATGGCGCAAACGGTTCGGGACCATCCCATGAGAAGTCCCAGGGGAACGGCGGTCGCCAACGCCAGCGCATACCCTAAGAGAACGCGTTGCAGGCTGTAGTAAACATGCAGATGCAGCGGATGCCCCGGAGGCATTCCCGTGAAGATCAGATCCGCCAGCCCGGCCGCCACCTGAACCGGCGAGGGCAGTTTAAATGCCGGTATCACGCCGGCGGCGCACATAAGCTGCCACACCAGCAGCAACACGATGGGCGGTATAATCCGCTTGCCTTTCATTTATGCAGGATGTCCCGTAAGATTTTCGGCTGAAGAAATTGATCCACAAATCCGTTCGGATTCTCGATCCGAATAAGGCCGAGTTCCGATAGAAACCGGACATATTCTTTTTCTCCCTCGACGTTTATTTCATAGGTAAAGTGAACGTTTTGCATGGCCTTTCGAACAGTGGCCTCATCCATGCCTGTGGATTTAACGCCGATGGCAATCGCCTCCTCGGCGTTACGGTGAATGTAATCGGTTGCCTGAACATGCGCTGCCACGACGGCCCGGACTTTTCCAGGCTGTTTGGCGATAAATCCTTTATCGGTCACCAGCACGCAACACGGATGCCCAGGCCACATGCCGCCGGATGTCGCCAGGTTTTGCCCCACGCCCATGGTGGCGGCTTTGGACGGATGGGGTTCCCAAGCAATAAAGGCATCGATCTGACCGGTGCGAAGCGCGCTGATCATTTCCGGCGGCTTTAGCACAATAATATTGACCGACGCCGGGGCGATCCCCGCATTTTTGAGCGCCTTTCGAAGTAAAAAATCCTGAACCGTGGAATGGCCCGGTATAGCCACCGTCTTGCCCTTTAAATCGGCCAGGCTTTTGATCGCGGTGTTATCTTTCGCTATCACCAGGGCCGAGCCTTCGGTGTTGACCTGGGCCACCACAACCACACTGGCGGCCTTGTTGGCAACAGCGGTCGTTGCGGGGGCTTCCCCCACATAGGCCATATCCAGCTCTCCGGCAGAAAATGCCGTCATGATTTCCGGCCCTGCCTTGAATACGCCCGCAACTTCGACGGAAACGCCGTTCTTTGTAAAGAAGCCTTTTTCCAAAGCCACCCAGAACGCCAATTGGTGAATATCACTTTGCAGCACGGCCATACGAATCGCCGGCTCGGACGCCCCGGCAAAATGACCTGGAGAGCCAACTACCAACAGAGCAATGAGAAGCAGCATGAGTACCGATCGTTTCATTCATATCCTTTTTTGTTGAATATCAGATTAATTGAACTAAATATCCATCCAGACAGCGTGCAATGCATCTTTTTCGTGTAACCCGTGGATGTTGCGCCAAAAGAGGTTAAGTGTCATCTTCCAGCCCATTGTAGCGAATGCCGGTAATTTCGTCCTTTCGAAAATCGAACAGGATAATGGACTCCTGTTTCTGCTTCAGCGTAACGATCGGCTCCTCAGAGACTTTGCCGATGATTCTTGAAGAAATCATTCTCATACTAAAAATCGCCTGAACTTCTTTTGATTTTTCAGGTTTTACTGAGAGAATAAAACCAAAACTCTGGAAACAGTGAAGCCAGTCAATCAAAGCGATTTCGGAGGGCCTGGGAATAGCTTCAAGATCAATACAGCCTCCTTTGCCGGAATTTTCAAGCATGATAGAGATCGTGCCCAGAATGCCGGCATTGCTGATGTCCTTGGCGGCACATGAAAGCCCCTGTTCGGCAATCAGGGGCAATGCTTCCAGACGGTACAGCAGTTCTTCAGAGGTTTTTCCCGAATTGGCATCCCAGCTGACAACGGAACGACACCCCTTTTGTCCATTCAGATCCACGGCCAGAATAAGGTCATCCCCAGCTTCGGCAAGATGACATCTCAAAAGCTTTTTTGCAGACCCCAAAATAGCCACACTCAGTGAAGGGGCTGAAGGAGATGCATCAGGATGCAAATGTCCGCCGAGCATGGGAACTCTGAGCTTTTGACATCCCTTTTCAATACCTTCCACAATTAGGGCTCGCTGCTCCTCGTCACCGCTTGCCAGAACGTTTACCATTCCGATGGGTCTTCCGCCCATGGAATAGATGTCATTCACAGTTACCATTACCGAAGCCTTGCCCGCTGCATAGGGTTCATTTATCAGCAGACCTGTCATCATGCCGTCGGCAGCGAAAAGCAGATATTCCCCTTTCCATGGAATAACTGCAGCGTCATCGCCAAAATTCGGGAGCTGTGAACCATACTGATGCGTAAGCTTCAATTTTTCAACAACTTTTTTTATGGGCTGTTTGCGCAATACCCCCGCATAATTTCTAACCGCTTCAACGATATCGATTAAACTTATTTCCATAACAGTTATAAATCACCTGGAACAAGACTCAAGTCTGCTCGCATGTGTTGATGGGGAAATCCAAAATGCTCTATAACCTGCCCGACAGGCTGCCAACCAAGTTTTTTAAAAAACCGGACATTCCTTTCCTGGATATCCGCCGTAAAAATAGCGCATCCCTTTTTCTTTACCCGTTTCATGGCTTCCCTGACCAAGAGTGATCCGGTTCGACCGGTGCGATACTCTTTTTGCACTGCCAGCCTGCCTCCGATCCAGTGCCCGTTTCCGGCTTTTCCGGGAAAAATCCTTACAGTTCCAATGATCCTGCCATCCGTTTTTGCCACCAGGAGGATGCTTTCAGAATCTTTTTCATCCCTGTCTGAATCGCTGAACATCCTCTGCTCGTTAACGAACACCTCTCTTCTGATTTTGAAGGCCTCATTCCGTTCGTGGGAATTTCGAGCACTGTGACAAACGATTCCGGACTCTTTTTTTTCATAAGCACTAAGCGCGGAACAGGCGCCGCATCGCACACATCCCGCCAATGTCTCTTTCGTTGAAATCCCTTTTTTCTGTAGAATCACAGCAACTGCATCGTAGATACGCTTCATTGTTTCCGGGTCGGGTGGAACGGCGTTCTCAAGGGTTGATCCGGGTAGGGGGCGCAGGGGAACAACAAAAGGGTATACTCCCAAATCTGCAAGGAATTCACTGCCCCATGCAATGGATTCGGAAGATTCTCCCAGACCGGCGATCAGAAAACTGCTAACCCTACTTGGCCCAAACAGTTCAACAGCTTTTTTCCATGCTCTTTCATATCGATTCATTCCGATTTCTGCTTTGGCAGGAGCGATACGAGCAAGCACTTTCAAATCAAAACTTTCCACATGGATGCCAACGGCATCCACACCTGCATCCTTTAACGCATCAATGAGATCGAGATTCCCCGGAGGAGCAAATTGGACCTGAACCGGCATATCCACAACGGCTTTTACTGCGCGAACGCAATCGGCAAGATACGTGATTTCACTTCCAGCCGGATCACCCGTGCCGGAAGTTAAAACCATATGAGATACGCCATCCATATCCAAGGCAGCCCTGGCAACTTCGGCAAGCTGCTCCGGTGATTTTCTTGCAATGGTTTCCTTGTTTCTCAGAGATGTTTCCGTGGAGCAGAAGCCGCACTTTTTAAATTGTTTCCAATGAACGCATTGTTGAAGAACGGTTGTGGCCAGACAATCCCTGCCGTGGAGAAGGGCAATATTTCTGAAGGCAACGCCATCCCGGGTGAATTGGCTGTAGAACGCCGGGTCAGGGACAACTTCCAGTGACGAAACCGCTTTCCCATGCTTTACAAGAACATAGGAATTATTCGTGGCTTCCAGACTAAAAGGAGAATGCGAGACATAATGACCGGCAATGGGTACATTAACCGGTATGCCGCCTATAATAAAAGATTTTCCCTCAGCCGGCCCTGCGCCACCTTTTCGCCCTTGGATATCCTTATGAACCCTGATTCCCAAGCTTTGTATCTCGGTGATAAGATGACGCATATAAAAGTCTCCGGTAATTCATTCAGGATATTTCGAGACCTTTGCATAACATCTGATTAAGGGGCTGACATGGGCAATCGGTTTTGCCGTTTTGCAAGATCGGATTTAAGACTTCGTCAACGGCAGTCCGCCTGAGACCTTTGGCGGACTCCCATTAGACCTGGACAGCCCCAGTGGATATACGCCCACGAAGCCGTTACTTCGTCTCTGCCTGTGTCTCTTTGTTGACAATCAGGGGGCGTTGTTATGTTTCGTAACAATTTCTTGCAAAACGGCAAAACCGATTACCCATGCCAGCCCCAAAAGGCATGTTGTACAAGGTCTCACTTCTTCTATTTTAACTTATGTTTATCCGGCATGGAAGAGATGGTCCCATCCCAGGTATCAACTTTGCAAACTGCCTGATCGGTTTCTGGAAACCAGGTATGGGTCACGCATTTGGATTCTGTAAAGAACGAGAATCCATCTTTTCCCATAACATGGAGATCGCCAAAGAATGAGTTCTTGTGACCTGTAAAACCGAAAATTCCCAGAGGAACGGGAATCCCGACATTGATACCCACCATTCCGGCATCCGTGCGGGCGGCAAATTCACGGGCGAAATGTCCGTTTTGAGTATAAATTACCGACCCGTTGGCAAACCGGCTTTTATTCATTATGGTCAGACCTTCCTCAAAGGATTCCACTCTCTTGATGCACAGTACGGGTCCGAACACCTCTTCGTCTCCGATGGTCATTTCCTCTGTAACATGATCAAAAATCGAGGGCGCCAGATAAAATCCATTCTCATAGCCGGGCACTACCGGATTGCGGCCGTCAACAATGAGTTCGGCTCCTTCTGCAATGCCTTTTTCAATCCAGTCCGTGATGAATTTCTTGTGACCGGCATTCATGATTGGACCCATGCCTGTTGCAGGATCATAGGCCGGCCCCAGAGTCATCTCTGCGACGAACTTTTTCAGATACCCGATGAGCTCGTCAGCGACGCAATTTTCCACAACAACTACCGGACAGGCCATGCATCTGGCTCCTGCGCATCCACAATAGGCATTGATGATACCTCTTGCTGTTCTTTCAAGCTTGGCATCCCGCAATACAAGGGCATGGTTTTTGGCTTCGGTTAAAGCCTGAACGCGCTTGCCATGGGCAGCCGCAGTTTTATAGATGTGTTTTCCAACTGAAGTGGATCCGACAAAAGAGACTCCTTTAATATCCGGATGTTTCAGAAAGATTTCAGCTTCATTACGTCCCGCTGTTACAATATTGAGCACTCCCTTGGGGAGCCCGGCTTCTCGCCACAGCTCTGCAAGACGCATGGATGACTGGGGCACAAAGCTGGCCGCCTTTAGAACCATGCAGTTTCCGGTGGCCACGCAGATTGGAGTCATCCATCCGTGGGGGATCATGGCCGGGAAATTCCAGGGCGCGATTCCTGCAAAAACTCCTATGGGATGATGGTACAGGACCGTATCATATCCCTTACTTGCATTCATCAGAGACTCGCCCTTCATCAGATGAGGCGCACCGCAGGCAAACTCGACCACCTCATTCACCTTTAACACGTCACCCATCGATTCCGTCCAGTTTTTGCCCTCCTCCTGGCACAGAAGATAGGTCAGTTCCTCAAGGTGCTCATCAACAAGAGCCTTAAACTTGTACAACACCTGCACT
>JAUYEO010000244.1 GCA_030689795.1 Desulfobacterales bacterium
AGGCATGGTCATCAAGAGATATTGGTTTGTATGGAAGTTATTATGCAAAAGATTTCAGATCGCAGGGCATGAACAGGGAAGCATGGCTGAAGTATAAGGAGCAGATTAACGGCAAATATGATTATATCAATGTTTCAATTGAAAAGCCGGTTATAAAACCCGGAAGCAATGTCAGCCATGCATCGTTTGTCCAGATATATAAATCAAGCGGCTTGAATAATACCGGATTTAAAGAACTTGTTTTAAAGCTCGAGGAAGGCAAGTGGAAAATTTTTCGCGAAAGCTGGAGAAAGCGTTAAAATACCCGGCATTTAAAATAACACCGGGAGAAACCGGATACCATACTCTCATGCTGATAGGGGAGAATGGAAAGATTAAGCATGTCAGGATATTAAAGGGACTGGTGATTGCCCTTATCCTTGTCCAGGTTTTGGTGTTTTGCGCCGCCGTTTATGTTATTTATACAAGCAGGAAGTATGTGGAGGATAACAGGGGGCTCCTGAATGCTCTCGATATTTCACAGAAGAATTATCTGGCTATGAGGGATGAAAAGGATATGCTGACGGCCCGCCTTGTGCTGGCCGAATCGATGGTAAAAGGAGTGGGGGCAGGCGCGGATAAGGCAGTGCCTGCGGTTAATGCATCCGAAAAGACTTTAGCTTCCCGGGTGGAACCGGCGCTTCAGGGCCGTGTGAAAGTTTCGATAGATAATTTCAAGGTCTTTCATGAACCTCAAATGAATACATTAGATATTCAGTTCGATTTGAAGAACGCCGGCACCGATATTCAATATGTCACGGGGTATGCATTTGTCATACTGAAGGAAAATGATATTGACCAGAACAACTGGCTTTCCGTGCCGAATGTGCCGCTGGTTTCGAAAAGACCTTCTGAAATTGATAAGGGACGCCGTTTTTCCATATCCAGATTCAAACAGGTATATTTTACAACAAAGATTAAATCCATCCCGCAGCGTTTCAAGGTCGCCACTGTGTTTGTGTTTTCCATTTCCGGCGAACTTCTTCTGGAAAAAGATCTTCCCTTGGAAATAAAAACAGGCGGAACCTGATGAAAAAGGCAATACATAAAAAGGCAGGCGCCGTATTTATCTGTTTTTCCATATTGTGCGTCCTGTTTTATCCGGCTCTCTCTTTTGCCCAGAAGAAAGTCCATTCGGTATATTTCGAAGGTTCCGATTATGAACTGCATATTTACAGGATTTACGGGAAGGAACAGGGCAAAACACTGCTATTGATAGGAGGAATACAGGGTGATGAGCCGGGTGGATTTTTGTCTGCCGATCATTATGCGGATATCAGTCTTACGAAGGGGAACCTGATAGTTGTGCCAAGGGCGAATTTCCAGTCGATTGTCCTTAACAGGCGCAAGATAAATGAGGATATGAACAGGAAATTTGCCGGCGATCCTCCTGATAACTATGAGAAAAAAGTTGTTGAAATATTAAAAAAACTGATAGCGGAAAGCGATTGTCTTTTAAACCTTCATGACGGGTCGGGCTTTTATTCGGAAAAATGGGAAGGTCCCGACCGAAATCCAAAACGGTTCGGTCAATCCATCATAGCTGATTCCGAAATATACACGGTTGCAGAAACAGGCCGCGTTATAGAGCTGGGTAATATGGCAAGAATGGTTGCAGGCGAGATCAACACTAATATTCAGGACCCCGGCCTTTACTTCCATTTTAATAACCATAAATCGAGGGAAGAGGCCACAATACATAAGGAGCAGAGAAAATCAGCCACCTATTATGCGCTCTATTCCTGCGGGATACCGGCATTCGGCATCGAGACAAGCAAATCATTATCCATGGAAACGAAAGTCAGGCACCACAATCTTGCCATAAATTCATTTATGAAGCTTTTTGATATTGTTCCCGAGATGCCCGGAGTAAATCTCGATCCTCCCCAGTTGAAATACCTTGTTGTTTCGGTAAATGATGCCATACCTATAACCGTAAAAGATAACGAGACTTTATATGTGAATTCGGGTGACTCTGTCATGGTAACACACATAGAGGCAAATTATGAACGGGGTCTTACCGCAGACGTTGCCGGGCATGGTTCAATAAGCGATATAAGGAGAAAATTCATAATAAATGAGCCGACAAAAGTGGTTGTAAGGAAAGATTATTTCCCGTGCGGAAGCATCCGCCTTGCGATTGATGAAAAAAGCGATGAAGCAACCCCTGAGTCCTCCTTAAAAGGGGATGAAAAACGGTATAAGATTTCGAAAATATTATTCAGGACAAGAGTCAATGGAGCCGAAAGGATAGATGAAAGCGGGAGCCGTATTAAACTGATAAAAGGCGATAGACTTGAAATCATTGATATTATTTCAGGCCGCAGGGATCATTCGAATCTTGTTGCAAATTTCAAAGGCTATATCTGTAATTCAAAAAACAACACGGGTGAAGACAGGGGATATGTGATAAACACCGGCAAAGATTTATTGAGCCGCTATTCTCTGGATAAAAAGGGTAATTCATACCAGATTGTTGTTTCAAATAAAAATGGAGCAGTGGGCAATTTGTTTGTTGACCTTTCGGATTCTTATTTGAAATATGTAATTATAAAAACGGGTGTAGGCGGCCCCGGCTGCTTCTATCCCGGAGAGACAGTTGATGTCGAAAAGGGAAAAACTTTAAAGCTTGTCGATATAAATACAAATGTGGACGGAAATTCGGGAGTAGGGGCATTTATTACCGGCGCAGGATCGTTTGTCGGAGATATGAGTATAGATGAACCTGTCATGATACGTGATATGATAGACACGGAAGGAAAGATGCCGGTTGACTACAGGATCGAGATCAGGCGTGATGATATTCTGCTGGGGACTATTTTTCTGCGTTTAATATAGGATCTGTCGTGGGAAATAAAAATTCCAACATATCGATTTTTGATAGTGAATTGAGGCTGAAAGGAGTTTTTTCATTTAAGGGCAGGCTTATAATGAAAGGCTCTTTCGAAGGAAAAATAGCAGGGGAGAATCTGGTTATTGCAGAAGAAGGGGTTGTTCTTGCCGAAATAAATGCCGAGAATGTCACCATCGGGGGACAGTTTGAAGGGTATATAACTGCATTAAATGAAGTGGTGATTCTGTCAACCGGGATTTGTTCCGGAAAAATTTCATGCAAAAGCCTTGTTGTTGAAACAGGGGGGCTTTTAAACGGCGATATAAGATGCACAAAAGATCTTGATATGGAGTCCGAGAAAGAGCCTGTTTTAGTCGGGAAAGATGAGCTTACTTAAGAGGCTGTTATGGCTCCATATAAAGCCGTCACATTCTTCCCGCTTTAACTTTATTAAGATATCTTGAAAAATCAATTCTGATATTCTTGAAATTTTCGAAGGTTACATCTGAAAAGGGGAGACCGAGGGATGTTTTCAATATATCAAATAATTCGAGATAGTTGAGTAGTATCCTTTTTTCCCAGTCAAGCCCGAGCAAAGATGAGCATTTTATAATTTCCTCCTTTTGCCCTTCTATTTCAAGAAAATCCCCATAAGGCATTTTATCAATACAGAAAACTGTGTCCCCTGTTATAAATGTTTCACGCCATTTTTCGTATATTTGTTCCTTAATGAAACCAAGGGATTCGAGTATATGACCGGCGATTGAGAAGTCGCCGACTTCCACTTCAAGTTCTCTCATTATTTTAAACCGGTTGTCTTTAACAGGAGGCCGGGATTTAAAAGTAAGAGTCGTTTTTGCGTCTTTGCGGAGCCTGAGCAGCGATTTATTTTTAAACAGGCTTTTGTTTTTATTATCAAATCTTATATTGGTTTCAAAGAAATTGCCGCCCGATACGGCTCCAAGGGATATGAGCTTTTCGCGTAGGCCGCCTGCATCAGTGATAAGAAATTTCACTTCGGTTTCAAGATATTCCGTATTGTCCGTTATCTTTTTCATTTTCTGATCTCCCCGCAAATGGCCGTCATATTTATCTTGTTTAACATCTTAATCATATGATAATAGTAAGCACAAATAAAATACAACGGATATACGGAATGTTTTTGCCGCCTTTTTCCCCGTAACAGGGAAAAAGGCAATGAAGTCTTTAATTTATTAAAAAATTGTTTAATTTTTTCTTGACACGGATAGTAAATTTCATTAGAAAGTTGGGATTCTAAAATTACAGGAGTTTATTTGTTGTGAAAAAATATACATACAGCGCAAAAAAGACAGATATCGACAGCAGATGGGTGGTTATCGACGCAAACGGAGCTATTCTGGGAAGGCTTGCATCCAATGTGGCTTCCCGGCTGAGAGGCAAAAACAATCCTTTGTTTACGCCTCATGTGGATACCGGAGAGAGCGTTATCATAATCAATGCCGAGAAGATTTTGCTTACCGGAAGAAAGCTTGAACAGAAAATCTATTACAGGCACAGTGGATATACGGGCGGGCTCAAGGAGATTACCGCACAAAAGCTTTTAGAAAAAAAGCCTGAAGATATTATACGGTTTGCCGTTAAAGGCATGCTGCCCAAAAACAAGCTAGGGGCGGCGCTTTATAAAAAGCTGAAAGTTTATAAGGGCGATAAGCATCCTCATGAGGCCCAGAGCCCTGAGGTAATAAAACTTTAATTAATTCATTTTAATAATATTTTCTTACTGGGGAATTAAATGGATAAACAGAACGTATTTTATGCTACCGGAAGACGGAAAAGCGCGATTGCAAGGGCCTGGCTTAAACCGGGAACCGGTCAATTCATCATTAACAACCAGCCTGTTGAAAAATATTTCAAAGTTGAATCGGCAAGAGTCGACTTGATAAAGCCTTTTTCAATCACAAATACGCTTGGAACATTTGATGTTAAAATCCGTGTTCTTGGCGGAGGAATTTCCGGACAGGCAGGGGCCGTAAGGCTGGGAATAACAAGGGCTCTGCTCATTGCCAACCCTGATTTGAGACAGGTACTGAAAAAAGCCGGCTTTGTAAGACGTGATCCGAGAGCAAAAGAAAGAAAGAAGTACGGTCAGAGAGGCGCAAGAGCAAGATACCAGTTCTCAAAACGATAGAAATTATCCAAAAAATTTATTATATCGAACCCGAAGGGAAAAGCTTATCAGCTTTTCCCTTTTGTTATTCAGTTCCGTCAGTTTCCGGTTTCTGACTTCTGACTACCGGCTTCTGACTACCGGCTTCTGACTCCTGACTTCTGGCTACTGACTTCTGTTTTTCATACGCCTGTCTTGCTTCCCGGAGAAGAAGTTCTTCACAGTCGATATTCCGCGGGGAAAAATGAAAAATGGTATATTGTTTTACATCAGCCTTTGCCGCTATATAACCGGCCTGCTCTGCCGTTAAATGAAATTTTTTTTCCGCAAGCTCCCTGTCCCTGTCGAGAAAGCTTGCCTCAATGTAAAGATGAGCCGAATTTTTTGCAAATTCAATTATTTTATCCGGATTGGGTTTGCCGAATGCAACATCCACGATGTAGGTTATTTTCTGGCCCGGAGTGATTAAGGCTATCTTTTCGGAAAGCTCTCCCATGATAAATTTCCTGCCTGCAGTTTTGGTTTTACCCGTATGGACTTCAAATTCCGAATCAGGATCCTGTGCGTTGAACAAGGCTTCCTTAAACTCTCTGAGCCATGGGCCGATTTCAAGCCCTAAAGATGCAACATTCTCTTTTAATATATTGACGTGAAAGCGCTCTTTCATCGAAAATCCGAGACAGGGTATTCCATGGTCCAGAATTATTGCCGAAACAGCAAGGGCAGGTTCTTCATGAAGAGTTCCGTTGAAATTGTTTATCACGGTTTCAGTATCCGGCGCGAACCTGTTTCTGCACCGGTACGTTTTTGTTACAAGGTGTTTCGTATCGACCTGTGTCGCATGAATCGTCAGGTTATACTCGTAATTTTCTACAAGATTCCAGGAATAACCGGCGAGCTTACCCTCAATATTTTTTAAAAATCCTTCAGGTCCGTAGATATAAAGATCTTTGTTGCGCCCGAGGAAAAGACGGAGCAGTCTGTCAAAACCTGAAAAATGATCCATATGGGTATGTGAAACAAAAGCATGGGTGATTTTCAGGATATCTTTTGAGGGAAGAGAATAAATATCGCCAAGATCAAACAGGACAGCCCGTTTTTCAAACAGGAAGGATATAAATAGTCCCGGATCGCCGAAAGGGCCGTTTATTGTCCTTGGATGGAAGAATGGGCGCATTATGCCGATAAAAATTTCACGACCTGTCTGTTAATACAAGTATATATCTCTTCATCCGAACCGAAAATTTCCACGATATCCTTATGTTTTATGAGCTGTTCAATTATAAAAGAGGTAACATAGAGGGATATTATATTGGGCTGGACTACGAGATTTCGATAAGGAGCAATGATAAAATCGATATCAAAGTCCTCTGACCGGGTTAATTTTTCAAGGCATGTCCGGATCTGCTCTTCAGAGCTGTTCTTATTGGTTGTTTCGATGAGATTATTTTCAATCAGTTTCATGGCAATAGCATTGGAAAGAGGCTCCACACAATCTTTAATGCCGTGTATTGCCTGTCTGCGCGCATATTCTTTTGAGGATTCGATTTTTGATAAAATACTTGATTCCCGATTGCTTGGCCGGAATACCTTAGCCATCTGTTTCCACCTTTCGTAAACTCAAATAAAATTATTGTAGAACAAATTAAATTAGGACGCAGATTTTCGCCGATATCCGCAGATAATTAGTAACTACTCAGGTAAATAGACTGCAGGCAGTCAGCCTGTAGGAGGAAATTATGTGCAGCGACTAACATCCTTCAGCCAACAGCCCGAATGCCTGCGCTGTCATTAAAATCTCTAAAATCTGCGTTCATCCGCGTCCCAATTTTTTTTGTTTATAATAATTGCTGACTAGCCGGATTGCAAGGAAAATTTATATGTTTTCAATAACAAGCTGAATCGATTTATTCCCGTTCCACCGGTTCCATCGCAGCCGGAATGCCATTTCCTCAAAATAATTATTTACATCCAAATCCGGATCAACATTAAAATGTATGGCATTATAGATTTTTTCTTCCTTGCCCAAAGACTGGCTTAAAAGCATGCGCCTGTGGTTTTCTCCCACAATTTCTGAAGATATCACCGTTACATTGCGGGCAAGAAAAACCGGTTCGGGATTGCCCGCACCGAAAGGTTTCAAGGATTCAATTTCGTCAATAAGATTTGGATTGATATCATTAAATCCGAGTTCATGATCGATAGAGACAAAGGGCAACGAGTCTTCCGGGAGTGACATGTTTATAACTGTATTTTCAAATTCTTTCTTGAATAAACCGATATTTTCTATCTTAATACTTAAACCGGCGGCCATTGAATGGCCGCCGAAGCCTTCCAGCGCCTTTGAGCATGCTTTAAGCCCTTCGTAAAGATTAAAAGAAGGAATACTTCTTCCCGATCCTTTTGCCAAACTATCTTTTTCCGCAAAAAGCACGACAGGGCGGTGAAACTTCTCAACCATCTTCGATGCAACTATGCCTAGAACGCCTTCATGCCAGCTTTGGTGTGAGAGAACAATTGATCGATGCTTAAGCGCATCCGGATTGGAGTCAATATATTCAAGTATGTCGTCAAGAATCTTTCTTTCAATGGTTTGCCTTTTCACGTTCATCATATTCATTTGCCGGGCAATCTGGCCTGCTGCGCCGGGATTGTCCGTTAAAAGCAGCTCAACGGCTTCTTTTGCATGGTCAATCCTTCCCATTGCGTTAATGCGTGGAGCAATCCTGAAGGCTATATCTTCAGCGTCGAGGGGATATTTGTTCGAACAGCTTGCCTTTACGAGGGAGCTTATTCCGATCCTGTTGCCGGTATTAATCAGATCAAGCCCGGTTTTTGTGAAAATCCTGTTTTCTCCTGTAAGGGGAACCATGTCTGCAATAGTGCCGAGCGCTATAAGATCGCAGAAATCTTTCAGGTTCGGTTCGGGACGGCTGTCCCAGAAATGCATGTCGCGAAGATATTTCCGCAGACAGATAATGAGGTAAAAAGCAACTCCGACACCGGCAAGGTCATAAAAACCGGAAGCGCAGTCGGAACGTTTCGGGTTTATCACGGCAATCGCTTCGGGAAGTTTTTCCGGAACCATGTGGTGGTCGGTTATCACTGTCTCTATTCCGGCATCAAGGGCTGCTTTAACGGCCTCATGGCTGCTTGAGCCGCAGTCAACGGTGATGATCAGGTTTATCCTGCCGGGTACGGCTATCCCGGTTATATGGCTTTTCTGCAGGCCGTATCCTTCTTTTGTTCTGTGGGGAATGTAATACGATGCATCAGCTCCGGCATGCCTGAAAAACTCCATAAGAAGCGCAGTCGATGTCACCCCATCCACATCGTAATCCCCGAATACGAGTATCTTTTCATGGTATTTAATTGCTTTATATATCCGGCTGACCGATGTATCCATGTCTTTCATGGAAAAGGGATGACGAATGTTGTCGAGAGAAATATTCAGAAAATCATGGGCGTCCTTTGGAGAAAAAATTCCGCGATTTACCAATATTGATGCAATAAGAGGGCTGCAATTTGCAGCTTTGGAGATATTTTCGGCAATCTTTTTGTCCGGTTTGAGAATGTACCAATTTCTTTTCATTGAGACTTCATATACTCTATTTTGCGGATTCCAACAATAAGAAAGACAATTACAGGTTCTTCTCACGGTGCGGCATTCATGTTTGCCTTCAAATCCATGAAACATTCACTTTTTACTTCTCTTTGCTAAATTTTGCTTTGAGCTTAAGCAAAGAATCCTGCAGAGGTGGTCGCAGAAGGTTTTTGTGTGTTGTAATTAGGTTGTCCTCTTCAGCCTCGAACAGACAATTAACGATATCATCAATTAATTTAGCGTCAAGACTTCCCTCGACACTTATATCTTTATTCGTGTCGATATCTTTTGGCCGATATTCGTATATTTCGTGCAACTGAACCCATGTATCCAATTTAAAAAACGTTTTGTTTCCTGGGATAAAGAACAAACTCTGTTTTTTGATACATCCGGGTGTTGAAGGCCTGTTTTTCTTTTGGGAGGTGGTTTTTACGAAAAGATAGGGGTCTTTTTTGTCGGGGGTATTTAAAAGAATGAGATATTTTTTGCCGATGAAACCGTTTTGGAAAACAAGCTGTCCGTGATGATAGATAGCTCCCCGGATTTGCAATCAGCTTGCTCCGAATATGCCGTACATCTCTGAGCGTTCTTGCAGCCGTTCCTTGGCCTCATCATGAGGAAGGCTTGCGATATCGATGTCAATGGCAAGCATATAATCGATCTTTTGAAACTTACCCTTCTCTTTGAGGGTTTTGTCCCACGGCTCATTTTTTAAATGGGAGGACTCGACCATGGCATCAGCCTTGGCATCTTTGAAAATAAAAGAGATATCCTCTAAACATTTCATTTCACGTTTAGAAAAATACTGGTTGTTGAACTTCCTTTTAGACCGGACCTGCTGAAATTCTCCTTCTTTTGAAAGATCGTGAACAGAGTCTTTCATATCCGGCTTCATATTGCCGGTGAGTTCTTCAAAAAGATCCTTGGGAACCGGTCCCATTTCCCATGCAAAATAGTCCAGCCCCGTGACGGACCTGCCCGTCTGTTTAAAGTGTGTAAAGTCCAAAAAATATAGAAGTTTCAGCAACTTTGTTTTGCCGCAACAATTTGTATGATCGGCAAAATAAATGATTGCATTTATTAGCTTTTCTCTGTGATGTGTTATAATCATGGTAATATTATCAATCTCCAGGCTAAATGATAAGAATTTGCTTTTCGTGTTTTGATGTATCGCATTAATCAGCTTGTATGTCAACTTTAAGCAGGCACAAGCCTCCGCCATCCGGTTTTGTTTCTTTCCCGGCAGCCCCAATCAGATCCGGAAAATTATTGCGGTCGGTATCATCCTTAAAAAATCCTGGCCCGCCCGATTCCCCGGACAATGATATAATGAAGAGCCCCCGGTGCATCAACATTTGATTTTCTTGGCATGTAATCCTGATATCATAAAACATTCAGATTATAAACTATAGACGTAAAGGCTGTCCGTTCGCAGTAACAGTTGTTCATCTAACGGGTTAAAGTTCCGTCCGGTTAATTGTCCGTACGACCGGTAGTTCAAGGGAGCGGCGTTCTGGCAACAGAGGGTCGTGAGTTCCCAATTGGCAAAACAGCAGGCCGTAACGAAAGTGAACCTATAAGTAGCCTCGTAAATGCTGATGAGGATGCCGACCCAGTGGACGTGTGGGGAAGGCCGAAGTCCGGCAGATTGGAAAACGGAAGCGTTTGTCGGGATCTTCCGGGGTAGCAGGGGCGGCATGTTGCAGAAGATGAATAACCCAGTGCTGAAGACCCGATGCGGTGATGAATGAGGTATATCAACCGGCGCGTATAAGGTGAAACCGAAGTCGTGGCGGGCTGCATCGGGAGTCGGAGGGGTCAATAGTGTGCGCTGGGCAGCGCACTGATCAGGAGGGTTAAAGTCCCTCTGGCACTCGGATGAGGGGTGCCATATCCAAAAGCGGGGGTAACGCCTCGCTGGCCGGGGGAGTGAACAAGGTGAACCATAAACGGGCACGGAGC
>JAUYEO010000269.1 GCA_030689795.1 Desulfobacterales bacterium
TTTTAAATGACTTCGCTAAATCACAAGAACTCGGGCTAACGCCCTCAAACAGCTTGTGATTTTTAACGCTCAGTTCTTTAAAAATCTATTTCCCAAAAATCTCAAATCCGTTCACATATGACTTTTTACGAGAGCATCAATCAATCTATGCCATATAAAAATTTACAGCAATTTATCAAAGAACTTGAAGCTTCAGGCGAACTGCACAGAGTCAGCGCCGAAGTTGAGCATGAACTGGAAATTACCGAAATAGCAGACCGGGTTTCAAAATCATGCGGCCCTGCCCTGCTTTTTGAAAGAGTTAAGGGCTTTTCATATCCTCTTCTTATCAATGCCTTCGGAAGTTATAGACGGATGCAGCTTGCGCTCTCCTGCAAATCTTTTGACGAAATAGCCGTCCGGCTTGAGTCGAACATAAAGATGCGTCCTCCTGAAGGATTCATGGATAAGATCAGGATGCTGTTTACTCTGAAAGAGATTGCCGGACTTATCCCCAAAAAGGTGAAAACCGCCCCTTGCCAGGAAAGGATTTATATGGACGGCCCCCTTCTCGACAGGCTTCCCGTATTAAAATGCTGGCCGCTCGACGGAGGCCCCTTTATTACGCTCCCGATCGTTATAACAAAAGATCCCGATACGGGAATTCAAAATGCCGGCATGTACCGCATGCAGAAATATGACAATTTATCGACAGGGATGCACTGGCAGTACAACAAAGACGGGACCCGCCATTTCGATAAATATAAAAACCGCGGCCGGCGAATGGAAGTAGCGGTTGCCCTGGGAGGATCACCGGCTGTAACTTATGCCGCCAGCGCCCCGCTGCCGCCCGACATAGATGAATTTATTTTTGCCGGCTTTCTTGAATCACGCCCCGTTGAGATTGTAAAGGCAAAAACGGTCGATCTTTTTGTGCCCGCAGAGTCGGATTTTATAATAGAAGGCTATGTGAATCCGGACGAAAAGCGTCTGGAAGGACCATTCGGAGACCATACCGGCTTCTATTCGGCAGCCGATATCTATCCCGTATTTCACGTAACAGCATTAACCTGCAGGAATGACGCGATATATCCTGCAACGATCGTCGGTAAACCGCCAATGGAAGACTGTTACATGGCAAAGGCAACCGAAAGAATATTTCTTCCCATGTTGAAATTTCTTATACCTGAAATAGTTGATATGGAGCTGCCCATCGAAGGAGTGTTTCATAACTGCGCGCTAATATCCATAGACAAAAAATACCCCGGACAGGCAAAAAAAGTGATTAATGCGCTTTGGGGTCTCGGGCAGATGGCATCTACAAAATTCATAGCGATATTTGATAAGGATATCAATCTGCGGGATTCAGGCACGGTTGTGTGGAAACTTCTTAACAATGTCGATCCAAAAAGAGATCTGCTCATGTCGGAAGGCCCTCTTGATGCCCTCGATCATTCTGCCCCGTATCCCAATTTCGGCGGGAAAATGGGCATAGATGCCACAAGAAAAACCCGCGAAGAAGGCATGGGAAGAGACTGGCCCGATGAAATAGTCATGTCGCAGGAAATAAAAGAAAAAGTTGCAAAGCGCTGGAAAGAATATGGATTTTAAAAAATTTTCAAACCTTATTATGATCGAGCAAACGCTCTTTGCTCTTCCGTTTGCATATCTTGGTGTTCTGTTTGCAAACGGGAAGAATATTTCAACATGGATTTTAGTTACGATCGCTTTAGTTGCCGCACGAACAGCAGGCATGTCCTTTAACCGGGTAATAGACGCAAAAATAGACGCAAAGAACCCGCGCACAAAAGACAGGCTCATCCCGAAGGGAGAAGTAAAGCAGGCCCACGTGTGGATAATCGGAACAGTGTCTTCTCTTGCGCTTATCGGATCGTCATATCTGCTGAACAGCCTCTGCTTTTATCTCTCATTTGCGGCGATTTTCCTGTTGTTTACATATTCATTTTTCAAGCGGTTTTCTTCATCATCACATTTTTATTTAGGATTTGTTGAATCTGCCGCCCCTATCGGAGGCTACCTTGCTGTAACCGGTGAATTTTCTGTTGTTCCTTTTGTTCTTGGAGGAGCTATCCTGCTGTGGATCGCCGGCCTTGATATTGTCTATGCTCTTTTAGACGTGGAATTCGACAAAAAAGAAGGGCTCTATTCGTTTCCCTCGGCATACGGAAAGAAAAAGGCTCTTACCGCCTCGGGAATTTGTTATGTCTTATCTTTCGTGGCAATGATTACAGCAGGCATTATCACAGGAAAAAGCATGCCATACTGGGCAGCTCTTGCGTGCGTTGCATTCATCTTTATTTACCAGCAGAAAATTGCAAGGAGCAGGGATATAATACAGCCATTGAGAATATTTTTCAGAATCAACATGTATGTATCCCCTTTTCTTTTAATCGGCACCCTCATTGATGTTTTTTTGTAACTACAGGTAGATAGACTGTAGGCTTTTAGACTGTAGGAATGCGCCATGCGAGACCATACCAACCGCAGAGCGCCTTAATTCGGTCAATGCCTTCAGCCTACAGTCTAAACAACCTGAGGAGTTATGAATAAACAGGAGCAATAAAATATTATATTTTTACGGATTTACCAATGAATTTTTTGAATCTACCGGATACAATAACAAATAAGAAACTAAGGAAAATCGCCGCAAAGGTGTTTGAGGGAATACCCGTATCAAAAGCGGACGCAGTATATATGCTGTCAACAAACGATATTCTTGATCTTGGAAAAATAAGCAATTTTATAAGGACAAAACTTCATGGTGATGCGGCATATTATGGCGTAAATATGAATCTTAATTTTACCAATATTTGCGAACTTCGCTGTCCTCTTTGTGCCTTTTCCCGCGATGAAGGAGACAAAGATGCGTTTCTGCTTTCCCTTGATGAAATCGAGAAAAGAGTCAGGAATGCCGTTGCTTCAGGTATAGATGAGGTGCATATCGTAGGAGGGCTTCACCCGGAGCTCAAAATCGATTATTTCGAAAAAATGATAAGGCGGATAAAAAAGATTAAACCCGGCCCTTTTGTAGTTGCTTTTACTGCTGTTGAGATCGATTACTTTGCAAAAAAGAACAAAATCTCCGTGAATGAAACCCTGAAAAGACTGATTGATGCCGGAATAGGAGCAATGCCCGGCGGAGGAGCCGAAATATTTTCTCCCCATATCAGAAACATCATTGCGCCGGGAAAAATTTCAGGCAACAGGTGGCTTCAGATAATGCGAACCGCTCATGAAATGGGTCTTAAAACCAATGCCACCATGCTATACAATCATAAAGAGGAGATCGGGGATATCGCTGATCATCTTGCAAAAATAAGGAAGCTCCAGGATGAAACAGGCGGATTTAAAACCTTCGTCCCGCTTCTGTTTCACGACACGAACACCCGGATAAGAGCCAAACGCAGAACTTCAACAGGATATGATGACATAAGGATATATGCTGCAAGCCGTATTTTTCTGCATAACATCCCCCACTTGAAAGCCCTCTGGATGTATCTAGGAGACAAAATGGCCCAGGTATTGCTGCGATTCGGCGTTGATGATTTTGCGGCAACTTATTACAATGAAAAAGTCGTTCACGCTGCAGGAGCAAAAACGCCGGATTACGGATCCGAATCTTTCCTTAAAAGGCTGATTGAAAATGCCGGCCTGAAACCTGTCCGGACAACTGCGAATTACTGAATCAAATGAGGCCGGAGATTTATTAATGCAAGTCGGTTATATTGATTATCTGAACTGCTACCCTTTTTACTACCACTTGTTTGAGAAGAAGCCGTTAAAAAGCATAAGAATTATTCCGGGACTTCCTTCAGAGCTGAACAGAATGATGAAAGAAAAGATGCTCGATTTGAGCCCCGTATCTTCCGCGACATATGCCGATATAAAAGACGATGTTCTTCTGCTGCCTGAATTCTGTTTGAGCTCGGTAGGATATGTAGGATCGGTAATTCTTCGCAGCAATTTTCCAATCGAATATCTGAATAACAAAAAGGTCGGCCTTTCAGGAGCGTCGCATACTTCACGGGTGCTTCTTAAAATCCTGCTTGAAAAATTTTACGGTATTGAACCTTACTATCTGCAGGCAGGATCCCGTCCGGATTTAACTGCCCATGATGCGGCGCTTCTCATAGGAAATGACGCCATGACAGACAGTATCAATCAGGCGCCATATAAATATGACCTGGGAGAACTGTGGCTTCAAAAAACAGGATTTCCGGTTGTTTTTGCCGTATTTGCAGTACGGAAAAATGTTATCAGGGATAATCTGCCGGAGTTGAGGGGCGTGATAAATTCGTACAGGTCATCCCTGCAGTGCCTATCTCAGGAAAAGGAGAGTGTAGTAATCAAGGCTAAACAAAAGTATTCGAATATATCATATGATGTGAACGGCTATTATGATACATTGCAGTTTGAATTTACAGATAATCTAAAAAATGCTCTTAAATATTATCTGTCGGCCGCAGAAGAACTTAATTTTTTAAAAAAAGTGGAATCGCTGAATTTTTTTGAAGATGTCAAAAATAGATGTTAAAACAAGTTAATGGGACGCTGATTTGCGCTGATATTCATAGATAAATAAATTCTGTGAACCTATAATCCTTAAAATCTGCGTTCATCTGCGTCTAAAAAAGAAATTCCTATACAATCAAGTTATCCAGAGCCAATGAAACAAGGATCAGACAAAAAGCTTAAACAAAAGATATATGATGGGAAAAGAATCTCTCCGGAGGAAGCTCTTGCCCTTTTCAAATGGGACCTGATTGAGCTGGGCGAGGCAGGTAACATGCGGCGTGTTATCATTTTCCCCAAAGAAGAGGTCGGATTTATTGTTGACCGTATAATCAATTTCACCAATATCTGCGAAGCTGCATGTAATTTCTGCGCTTACCATGCAAGGGCGAACCTAATTAAACCCTTTGAGCTTACAAAAGACGAGATCTTTGCAAAGATAGAAGAACTTATTGCATTAGACGGAACCCAGGTTATGCTTCAGGGCGGTCTTCATCCGGACTATACACTTGATACATATGTTAACATGGTAAAAAATGTAAAAAAACGCTTCCCTCAAATAAACCTTCATTCATTTTCACCCTGCGAAATCGCTCATGCGGCAAAAAAAAGTTCGGTCTCCATCGATGAGGCAATATTAAAGCTTAAAAATGCCGGGCTCGATTCGGTGCCGGGAGCATCGGATTTACTGGTTGACAGGATACGCAAAAAGGTAAGCCCAAGAAAAATCGGAAAAGACCTCTGGTGCGAAGTAATGTATTCACTGCATCGCCACGGGATGAAATCTTCGGCAACCATGACCTACGGCCTGGGGGAGACTGATGAAGAAAGGATAGGGCATTTAAATGTTGTGCGCGACGTA
>JAUYEO010000283.1 GCA_030689795.1 Desulfobacterales bacterium
TGAAAAGGAGCCCTGCTGCGGGGATATCGCACGGGTGGTGGGAGAATCCGGCCTGTTTCAGGAAAAGATGGAAAACGGCCTGGAACTTTTTGACCGGATGGGGATAGAGGAAATGGTGACCTCCTCGCCCCATTGCTTCCACACCTTTCTTAATGAATATTCCGGAAGACCCTTTGGAGTGCGGCACTACACCCAGGTCCTGAGAGAGCTGATCGCCGAGGGAAGGCTGGCTTTTAAAAACCCCGCCCGGGTAACTGTGACATATCATGATCCCTGCTATCTCGGGCGACACAATCGCATCTTTGAGGAGCCCCGGGAAATCATCCGCTCCATCCCCGGCGCGAAATTGATAGAAATGGCGCGTCATGGCGCTGACAGCCTCTGCTGCGGCGGAGGGGGCGGAAGGATGTGGCAGGGGCAGGAACTGCATGGTGAGGCCCGGATGAGCGAAATCAGAATCAAAGAAGCACAGGCCACTGGGGCAGAGATCCTGATAACGGCCTGTCCACTGTGTCTCATCAT
The DNA here is from genome assembly GCA_030689795.1 of Desulfobacterales bacterium. Classification (GTDB taxonomy): domain Bacteria; phylum Desulfobacterota; class Desulfobacteria; order Desulfobacterales; family RPRI01; genus RPRI01. The sequence continues at coordinate 523 of JAUYEO010000283.1, forward strand.
GCTGGAAGATGCTTCCAAGACCTTAGATTTGGAAGGTAAGCTGATGGTAATGGATTTAAATGAACTGGTTTTGCAGTCATTGGAATAGAAATAATCGCAAATAGAAAGGTCAAGTGGTGATGAGTGAGCTTTTACTGTTGGTTGAGTCCAAAGAAGGACTACTGGATAAGACGACACTGGAACTGATACGAGGGGGAAGCGAGCTGGCTAAGGATCTGGGTATTGACGCCGCAGCCGTAGTGGTCGGAAATGAAACCTCCCCCTTAGCGGAATCAGTGGCCTCCTACGGATTAAAGAAGATCTACAAGCTGGAGCATCCTTTGTTGAAAGGCTTCCAGCCTGAGGCCTGGGCAGGGGCATTGGAGTGGTTAGCCCGGCAAATTACGCCCCGGATATTTCTCATCAGCCACTCCTTCGTGGGGAAGGAAGTGGCGCCAAGGCTGGCCTATCGGCTGGATACGGAACTCACCACCGATTGCCTCAACCTGAGAATCGATCCCCAGGACGGCCTGCTTATTCGCACCAAGCCCATTTACGGGGGCAACGCTATCGCCGCTTTGAAATGTGCCGGCCTGCCTCAGATGGTAACAGTCAGGAAAAACGCCTTTGAGCCCATGGAGAAGGTCACGACCAAGAGTGATCTGGTTGATATGGTTCCTGCTCTGGATGAATCCATAATCAAGGTTAAATCACTGAAGACGGTAAAAGAAGATGTCGTCGAATTGGACAAAGCGAACATGGTCATCGCGGGCGGAAGAGGGATCGTGGCGAAAGAGGATTTTGAAATGCTGGCCGCCCTGGCCCAGGCGATGAGCAAATCCCAGGGGAAGGTGATGATCGGCTGCAGCCGACCGGTGGTGGATAAAAGCTGGATGTCCTCCGACCGCCAGATAGGCCTGACTGGTTCGATCATTGCCCCGGATACCTATATTGCCATAGGGATATCCGGAGCGATTCAACATCTGGTGGGTATGATTCGATCCAAGAAGATCATCGCCATCAATACAGACCCCGGCTGCAATATGTTTAAAGTAGCCGATGTGGGTGTTGTGGAAGATTATAAGGCGCTCATCCCGGCCTTGGTAAAGAAACTGGAGGAGTCGGCATGAAAGGAATAAATATAATTGTCTGTGCCAAACAGATACCGGATCCGGAAGTACCCTTCTCCAACGTCAGTGTAGATGTGGAGAAGAAAGAGGTAATCGTGGACGCTCCGAATGTCATCAGCCCCTATGATGAAAATGCCCTGGAAGCGGCCATCCGGATAAAGGAAGAGATGGGGGGAAAGATAACGGTCTTGAGCCTGGGCCGGAAGGTCTCGGATACGGTCCTCCGAAAGACCATAGCCGCCGGGGCCGACGCCCTGATACTTATTGAAGATCCGGCCTTCGAGCGGCTGGACAGCAATTCGGTGGCGTACGTGCTTTCCCGCGCCATCCGGAAGATTGGCGCCTATGATCTTATCCTGACCGGGAGACAGGCCGGAGACTGGGACTCCGGTCAAGTGGGCTTGCTCCTCGCTGAATTGCTTGGAATTCCATCCATCAGCCTGGCCCGGTCGATAAAAATCAAGGAGGACCGGGTGCTGGTGGAGAAGACCGTTCCCGTGGGCTATGAGGTGGTGGAGGCCGGGTTGCCGGCCCTGGTCACGGTGAGCAATGAGGTGGGGGAATTGAGATATGTTTCCCGGAGCAAGATGATGGGGCTGCTGAAGCGTCCGACCCCCATACCCAAGTGGGGAGCCAAAGATCTGGTCGACGACCTCGAAAGGCTCAAAAAAATCCAACTGGTTGAGCTGTCGCCGCCACCGGACATGCGGAGGGCGTGTTTGTTCATAGAAGGCTCAACGCCTCAGGAAAAGGCCGACAAACTGGCTTCTTTTTTTAAAGAACTCGGGTGAATGGTAGAATCGATGTTGATATCATATTAACTTTTACAAAATGAATGGGGAGGTAACGAAATGGCTGATAAAGTTTACGATGCCGTGATTATCGGAGGAGGCCATCACGGAACGATCATAGCCCCTTACCTGGCCAAAGCCGGCCTGAAGGTGGGGGTCTTTGAGCGCCTGGATCATTTGGGCGGAGGAGCGGTGACGGAAGATCTGCCCTCTCCCGGCTTTCGCGGCAATTTCTGTGCACATTTCACCCGTTTCTATGGTCACCCGGCGTATAAAGAATTCAATCTTCGAGAAGAAGGCCTGGAATATACATTCCCGGACACCAATGAAGCCATAATCTTTGATGACGAGAGCAGCTATATCGCTTACGCGGCCTTTACAGTGGTCGATCCCAAGACGGGCGAAACCCGGTTCAACGAGGCGAACGTCAAAAAGACTTATGATCAGATCGCCCGATTTTCCAAAACGGATGCGGACACCTATCTGGACCTGACCGAAAAATATAAAGACAAGTGGCGCGCCGCTTTCCATAAGCACCGGTATTCCGCTCCCACCCCCTGGGGGGTGCCGGACGCCCTGGAAGAGCTTTTCTCCGATCCTAAAAGCGGATTGGATCTCCCCATGCAGTTTATGACCTGCAAGCAGATCGCCCGCTATTTCTTCGAAAGCGACGAGCTTAGAATACTGACTTTGAGAGGGTTTCTTACATCATGGGGGTGTTTTCCCGATGATGTGCCGGGTATTGCCATTACCATTGCAACGATTCATTTAACATTAGGCTGGGAACCGGCAGCCATTGCTAAAGGCGGAACGCAGGCCATCACAGATGCTCTGGTTTCCGTTGGAAAGAAGCAAGGTGTAGAGTACTTCCTGAATTCGGAAGTGCAAAAAGTCCTTATTGAAAACGGCAGGGCCACCGGGATCAAGCTGATGGACGGCACGGAGGTTGCCGCCAGGCAATTGGTGGTGTCGGACAATGCCTCCCCGCAGCTCTTTCTGCGGTTGATTGGAGAAGATAGGATTACAGACGACATGAAGCGCAAAGCCAGGATCTACCAGTTCGATCGGGGCGAGCTTTTCTGGGGCACGGTTGGGGTCCATGAACTGCCGCAATACAAGGCGGCCAAATCAAACCCCGACGTCAACGCCGCGCCCCGCACCTATTTTGCCCCCAAAGATCTCGGGTTCATGGAAGACAAGTATATGCATGAGATCTTTCTTTTCGGCCTGCCTTCTAAGATGTTCATCCTGACCGCCCCCGACAGCATCTGGGACCGCAGCCGGGTGCCTGAAGGGAAGCATTCTTTGCATGTCGAAGAGTTTACCTGTCCGGCCCGATTGTTTTCCAGAAAGGAATGGAAACAGATGACCCAGGAATTTGTAGATGTGCTGTTTGAGCGGTGGGCGGAATATGCCCCCAACATGACCAAAGACAACCTGATCACCCATCGGATTACCAACCCGGTGGATATCCAGGATACCCATCTGGACATGCGGGAAGGGGGCTGGTGTGAAGGAAACTGCAGCGGCGTTCAGAACGGACGCTTCAGGGGTATGCCCGGAGGGTATAGGACTTTTATCAAAAACCTCTATATGTGCTCATCAGGCGTATATGGAGGCCCCGGCATAGGACGCGGCTCCAGTTATAATTGTTATAGAGCCATAGCGGAAGACCTCAGGTTACCGCCGCCGAAATAGGCTATACTTAACCCATTTATCGGGGTTAGGTGTTGAAATCCATATGCCTGAAAGGTTTGTTAAATCAAAAGCGAGGCCATAGGATGCGATTAAAAAACAAGGTTGCAATTGTTACCGGCGGGGCAAAAGGATTAGGAAGAGCTTTTGCTCTTCGTATGGCGGAAGAAGGCGCCGCAGTGATGGTTGTTACAAGAAAAGATATGGACAACCTGAAGCGGACCGCAGAGACCATAAGGTCCATGGGAGGAGAAGCCCGGTTTTTTCAGGCCGATGTTGCCAAAATAGAAGACACACTGGCCATGGCAAAGGCAACTAAGGAAGCTTTCGGTAGAATCGATATCCTGATAAATAACGCTGCCATTTATGACGGAATTAAACGAACGCCTTTTCATGAAATTGACCTGTTAGAATGGGACCTGGTTATGAATGTCAATGTCAAAGGGGCTTTTCTTTCAACGCGAGCCGTGTTTCCTTACATGAAAGAACAAGGTTATGGAAAAATAGTCAATCTTGCATCAGAAGTCTTTTTTACCGGGTCCCACGGATTTGCACATTACGTGGCCTCCAAAGGCGGTATCATCGGACTTACCAGAGCCCTGGCGATTGAACTCGGGCCCTATAACATCTGCATCAATTGCGTGGCTCCCGGCTTCACGGATACGGAAGCCAGCCGAGGTTTGACGGATGTGAACAAATATGATATTTCCAAGACGCCGCTGCGGCGGTTGGAAAAGCCGGAAGACTTGACCGGCGCCGCGCTTTTTCTGGCTTCATCGGAAAGTGATTTTATGACGGGTCAAACCCTGCTGGTTGACGGCGGCCGTGCCATGCATTAAGAGCTTTGAATATCTACCATTCGGGTCTGGCATGGGTAATGGGCTTTGGCATTCCGCAAGAAATTTTTAAGGAAACATATCAACACCCCCTGATTGTCAACAAAGAGACACAGGCAGAGACGAAATCACGGCTTCGTGGGCGTATCTCCGATAAGATCCGCGCTTTCATCAGGAAAAATTAGAGGAAGGGGAATGTCATGACCAGTTTTAACGGCAGGCTCCTCAGGGTTGACCTGAATCAATTGAAATATCGAACCGAAGAGATCCCGGTATCCTATCTGCAACAATATCTCTCAGCCCGCGGTCTGAGTGCCAGATATCTTTTCGATGAAATCCCGGCGCAGCTTGACCCACTTGATCCGGCCAATAAATTGATCCTGTCCATCGGAGCGCTCGCCGATACCGGATTGCAGGG
>JAUYEO010000287.1 GCA_030689795.1 Desulfobacterales bacterium
TCTTACGAAAAACCCTAACAGCCTTCAGCCTACAGTCTAAATAACCTGAGTAATTACAGCTCCGCCCCTTGGATTACATCGGGGAACAATGATCCATAAAAATAAATAATTATCTGCGGATATCGGCGAAAATCTGCGTCCTAAATTTAAGGGTGAATATTTTGTCCATTGTTCATATCGGTTTCAACAATCTATGGTCCGTTTCTGAAGCATCCGGCCGAAGAGACGACCCGATCCGGGGAATCATGATTACGATCGCCGTCAAAAACCAGAAGGGCTCCATGATGCGAACAATTATGAAGGTGTTAGCCCCTATTGCATGTGTGAGCATGGCAAAAAAGCCGGCCAGAAAGCCCGTGGAAACACCCAGATAGAAAGGATCGTCCGCATACCGGCGCCAGGCATTGAGGGCGTTCCTGTAAATGGCAACTAAAAGGGCTATGAAAAAAAATAGTCCCAGAAGGCCGGTCTCAGCCAGTACACGGGGGTATTGTGCATCCATAAAAGAATAACCGGTGACGCCGTAGCCGAGAATCGGCTGCTCTATGAAATCCTTTGCCAGCACATTCTTCCAGGATTCCAGGCGGGCGGACGTGGAGGTATCAATACGTACACCGCCAATTACCAACTGGCCTTGTTCCTTCGGTTGAGCGAAGGTAAACAGCGCCCTTTCCTTCACTCCTGAGGGCACTAGAAAAGCAGACAGGATGACCAGGAATATTAACGGTATGATCACGACAAATTTCCTTTTGCTGAACCAGATCAGGGCCAGCATCATTGGCCCCAGGGCCAGCCAGGAACTCCGGGAATGAGTTGCCGCCAGGGTAATGAGAATGAATAGTACAAGCCCACCGAAAAAGAACTTCTGGCTTTTTGTGCCGTAGTTATTGAAAAGTAGTCCTGAAACAAGAGAAAGTATGAGCACCAGATAACCGCCCAGGGTATTCGGCTCGCCGGTTTCACCTTCGAAAGGCGCCGAAACACGGACACCGGAGGGGATCTGATAAATGGAGATAGCGCAGACAACCAGACAGACGATCAGCATCGTCCAAACAAGGCGTTCCATCTGTTTTTTTTCTTTCAGGTAATTCACAGCCATAAAATAGACTATATAATATTCGAAGTATTTGAGGACGAAAAAAAACCCCGCCGTCCCCTTCACGCGTCCCATCATATACCCGATAATGGTGGCAACAAGACAGGCAATGAAATAGGCGGCGATATATCGATTCAGAGGCGTTTTGAGAAAGAGCCCCCGCTCTTTATTGACGGCGGTGCTCAGAAACCAGCTGAAGCCTATGATAAGCAGAAGAAAATCGTCCAGTCGCAGCGTCAGGCCCCTGCCGCGCACACCTTCCCCGGCTGCGCCCCCAGTGCCGAATTGCGGTCCCAGGAGCATGGCGCAGATGAGGATATAGAGGCCGAGCTCCGGATTCATGAAGCAGATCAATGCAATAATGATGGCCCCGACAATCGCGAAAGCGATGCCGATCGAGACTTGAGTGATAAACATCCCCCCAACGAGAGCTATCACGATAACCGCTATAAAAGGGAGAATGATTCTGATATCGGGTTCGGCTTTATTAAGCATTATGGGAGTTTATCCGGTTTTTTGTTCTGCGGTTCTAAAGTGCTGCGATCAATATCCACCGGTCTGTACGAATTGTCCTTATAACTGAAGTAGTTCTCAATGAAATCGATGACACCGCCTCTTACGCCAAGGACCGCGGCCATGATGGCCACCACGATCGATATTATTACGAACCACTTGAGAGGCGTCCCTGACTTTCTCTTTTTTGTTTGTCTTCGTTTAAATAAACTCATCATAATAGTTCAGCCACGAAGGCACTAAGACACTAAAATTATAAAAGGTTCTTCTCCCAAATAATTGGGAGAAAGGGGTCCAGGATTCCAGGGTTTAAGGATTCAAGTGTTTTTATCACATACCCTTCTATAATATTTGGTATAGGCTGATCCTCTCATTTGGGATGCCAAGTCAAAGCCTTCATTTTGAAGAAATATTTTATTGGGTTTTTCACTCGAATCCTCGAACCCTTGAATCCTCGAATCCTCTTGGGATCATCAGTTAAATTATAGATGATCCTAAAGTTCTTACTTTTTACCGTAACCCCTTGCGACTATTTTAGTATCCTTATAGATCATCCAGCCGGGATAGACGGCAGCTATGTTTTTTTCACGGATATACTGCCTGGCTCCGTTCTCAGAAGCAAACGGGCCGATAAAGATCCGGTACCAGATACCTTTCTCCTTAAGATCGATCTTTGCGCTGTATGCCTCATGGCCTTGTGCTTTTAATTCGACCACAGATTCTTCGGCTGTATGGAAATCCTGTGTATAACTAACCTTAACACCGTAATGCCGGTTCTGCGCAACCGATACGGCAGGTTTGCTCTTGCTGCCGGCAGCATTATTTACTGAAGTTGCCGATGCGCCCTGCGGGGCCGACGATGCGTCAGAGCTCTGCTTAACGGCGGCCTCCGGCGGCACAGGCGCAGGAAGAGTTTGAATCTTCATCCTTACGACATTGCCGGGCCTGACCGGCGCCTGCTTGACCGGAGACTGGACGGGACTGTTCATCACTCCGGAGTAATAAAGACCGGCGATCAGCAGAGCGATCGCAAGAAGCAGCATTACAATTTTCAAAACACCGGATCTGGTATTGACGCCTGATGATTGCCGCTTTCCTTGATCTTTAATGAAATTTTTCAGTATCTCTGGGAAATTCTTTGCATATTTTTCTATCTGTTCAGGTAAGGAGCTGATCCTTTCCCCAAGGGGAACTTTTCTCTGGTGTTCACTTCCGTAATAATAATAATATTTATCGTGAAATTCGAAATCCGGGCTGATTTCCGCTTTAAGGCCGTTTAAGACTACACCGATGAGTCTCGCCTTGACGTTATCGACCTGGGCCTTGGCCCGCTTCAAGGCGCCACGGGCGACCGTGCCGACCTTGTAAACGATGATGACTCCGTCGACCTTTGTCCCCCAGATCGCCGCATCGGTGGCTGCTAGAATGGGCGGTGCATCGATAATCACGAAATCATATTCTTCATGCGATTCTTTAATAAAATCCGCGTTGACGCGGGTGCTTATCAGTTCGGCCGGATTGGGGGCGATCGTTCCGCAGGTCATGATGTAGAGATTATCAAGTCCGGGAGTGACCATGATCTCCTCCATGGTCATCTTGCCCATTATGATGTCGGTTATGGAACGCACAACGCTTCGCCACTCGTAATTACCGAGGATTACGTCTGTCAGCCCCGGAACGGACGGGATGCCGAATATTTTGGATATCACCGGCCGGCGAAAGTCCCCGTCGACGAGAAGGACCTTTTTACCCATCTGGGCCATGGCAATGGCCAGGTTGACGGCTACGGTGGTCTTCCCCTCCTGGGGCGCGGAACTGGTGAAGGCGATCGTCTTGATATCCTTTTCCAGTTTTACGAAGTTGATGTTGGTGCGCAGAGCACGGTAACCCTCCGCCGGGGTGGTTTTAGGGGCGAAGTGGGAGATCAGCTGGGCGATCCGCATTAACTTGTCATCATCAATATTATTCGCTGATTTTTCCTGTAAGGTCACCTTCAACTCATCGAAATCGACATGGGGAATGATGCCGAGGACATGGGCCCCGAGGAATTGCTCCACGTCCTCCGCGGCGCCCATGGATGTATCAAAGGTTTCGATGAGGAAGGCAAAGACAACACCAAGAATTATTCCGATGATAAAACCCAGGCTCGTCGAAGCTCCGGTCTTCGGCGGGTTGATGGGCGAAGAGGGTTCAAGCGCAGGCTTGACAATCTGAACCTCCTCGACTTTCTCAGCATTCTGGATGAGAGATTCCTGGTACTGCTTTTCCAGCATGGTATAGATTTCCCGGTTGACATTCACTTCCCTTTCCAGTCGGGCCAGATACAGACCTTGCATTGGGAGAGATTTGAGCTGATCGTCCAGGTTTTTGAGCTG
>JAUYEO010000302.1 GCA_030689795.1 Desulfobacterales bacterium
TGTCAAGATCGATTGAAACTGCGCCTGCCGCGGATTCCTTTACTGCAGCAGGGAGATATTTTGAAGGGTCTTTTTCAAGTGTTTCAAGAAAAATTCCTTCTTTTGTGATCTTTGCCTTTATGTTCCTGTCCGCGCTGCAGCTGACGCCAAGCCCGATCGGGCATGAAGCTCCATGCCTCGGAAGGCGGATTACCCTTGTATCGAGACAGAAGTATTTGCCGCCGAACTGGGCGCCAATCCCAAGTTCACTGGATATTTTTAAAAGTTTTTCTTCAAGCTCAAGATCCCGGAAAGCATGCCCTGATTCGTTTCCTTTTACCGGAAGAGAATCAAGATAGCCCGCTGTGGCGAGTTTGACGGTTTTTAAATTAGATTCAGCCGAAGTGCCTCCGATAACAAAAGCAAGATGGTATGGCGGGCAAGCAGCCGTTCCCAGAGTTTTTATTTTTGCCTTCATGAAATCAAGTAGCTTTTCGGGGGTAAGCGTCGCTTTTGTTTCCTGAAAGAGAAAAGTCTTGTTTGCCGAACCGCCGCCTTTGGCTATGAACAGGAATCTGTAAGAATCACCTTCTGTGGCATGTAGTTCGATCTGGGCAGGGAGATTGCAGCCCGTGTTTTTTTCTTCATACATGGAAAGCGGCGCGTTCTGGGAATAGCGGAGATTGTTTTTTGTATAGGCATTGAAAATACCCCTTGAAATCGCCTCCTCATCTGAAAAACCTGTCCAGACCTGCTGGCCTTTTTTCCCAAGCACGATCGCGGTGCCTGTATCCTGGCACATGGGGAAAATACCTTCAGCCGAAATAACTGCGTTTTTAAGCATTTCAAGAGCAACATACCTGTCGTTTTCGGAGCTTTCAGCATCTTCCAGTATGTGTGAAAGCTGTTTAAGATGAGATGCCCTCAAAAGGTGGGATACGTCTTTAAACGCCTCTTCTGCAAGGAGGGTAAGACCCCCAGGCTCAACTTTTACAATTGTTTTTCCTTCAAAACTACCCGTTTCAATGAAATTTGTTGTAAGCAGCCTGTATCCGGTATCATCTTTACCCAGTGGAAACATATCCTGATATTTAAAATCAGACATATAATTTATCTCCCGATTATAATCCGTTTTCTTAAGAAGCCGTCAAATTTTTCTTTTGGAGGATTAAAGTATCCATGTTTTAAACCCGGAAATTCTTTTCTTATCATGGAAAGCATTTCACTTATCCCAACCGGCGCACTCATTGAGGTAACCCCTGACATTATTTTCCAGTACCTTAAGGGATCAAAATTCAGGTTTCTCCACTGTATGAAATCAACAGGATGTCTTTTAAGGAAAGAAAATAGTGCGGCCTGTTCTTCGGAAGAATCCGTAAAGCCGGGACAGTTAAGATAATTTATTGAAACGAATATCTTCTTATCAAGAGCTTTGTCCATGCTTTTTATGACGTCTGAAAAAACATATCCTTTAGGGCGGAAATAGGCATCGTAACTTTCTTTTCTTACACTGTTCATGCTGATTCTTATACTGTCAAGCCCGGCATCAAAAAGCCTTTCCATTATTTCGGGCATGCTTCCGTTTGTGTTCATGTTGATTGTTCCGCTGCCGGTTTCCGAACGGATTAGTTTTATGGCCGGTTCAATAACATGAGCTGCCAGCAGAGGGTCGCCCTCACACCCCTGTCCGAAACTTACAACGCTTCTTTTTACCTTTCTTATGTGTTCCAGTGCGATTTCTGAAATTTCTTCTGGAGACGGGGTAAATAAAATTCTCTCCTGGCTGTTTTTTATTCCGGTTTCTTTCTGGAGCGATATGCAGCCTATACAGCGCGCGTTGCAGCTTTTTGAAGTCGGAAGCGGGGCTTCGTAACGCCCCAGAAAGAAGTTTTTTGCGGCCGGACAGCCGTATTTCAAAGCACAGTTTTCAAGGTGGTCGCGCAGCCTGTTCTGCGGCATCTTTTTTTTCATCCGGCGAACTCCGGCGATAACTTTTTCAAGCGGCATAAGCCTTAAATCCTGCCTCTTTTCACTGTCGACAAGGATAACGGCTGTCCTGAAACTACCCCTATGCCAGCCTAATGCTCCATACGAAAACAGAGGAAGCTGTCTTGCAGCCCGCTTCTCTTTGTAGGCGCTTACATGGGAAATGATATATCCGGGTGAATTGAATGCCGCAACAGGGAATACGGGCTCGCCCGGTGAATATGGGTTTTCTTTTAATGTTTCAAGCCTGTTTGTTTTCAGATTGAATACAACCGGGCTTCTGTCCTGCAGAAACATGAACTCTCCGCCATAAGGCATATCTATTGTGTTGCCGGTTGAAAGGGGTACAAAAGATGATCCGGCCATCCCGACGGCAGCATACTCTTCAAGCTCAATTACCCTGCCGTCTCTATCGGCAACAACCGCCGTAATCAGGTTATTTTTTTTCATTTCCCTATCGCCCATTTCAGAAGGATGCCGTTAGCACTGATGATATCTCAGAATCCGCCGCACCTGATCCATAAGTTTGATTTTATGGTCTGGTATGAATTTATTCTTGATTTACATGATAACAATCAATATCCTTAAATTATTGTAAATTCAATTGTTTTTCCGTGTGTTCGCGCAAGATTCAATACAGCTTAAACTCTTGACTAATCATTCTTAATAAGGTATTATATATAATGATGTGGCATATACTAGAAAATCGAAAAATAGACAAAACAATATCAAAACTTCCGCTGCAAGTTGTAAAAAAATATGAACTTTGGAAGGATATCGTTTTTAGACATGGTCCGGAAAAGCTCAAGGAATTTCCGGGATTTAATGATGAAAAATTAAAAGGCGAACGGAAAAGGCAACGTTCTTCAAGACTTAGCATGCAATACAGGGTTATATATGAGGTAAAAAAAGAAATTGTTTCTGTTTACGTGATTGAAATAACACCACACAAATATTAGGATAAAAAAAATGGGTAATATTAATAAAAAGAATTATATCCCCGCAAAACAGCACACGGTATTATCTACCGCTGAAGTAATCAAGATGCTTCGGGAATTAAAGGGATGGACCCAGGAAGCATTAGCGGCAAAATCCGGAATAAATGCAAAAAATATCAGTTTATTGGAGAATAATAGACTGGAAATCGGGAAAAAAAGAGCGGAACAACTTGCAAGGGCATTTGATGTTCATCCTGCAATAATTATGTTCCCCGAGTATGAGTCCGCAGAAATTTTAAAAGCTGCCTGAAATTAAGTGCGATATAATAGTCAAGCGTTATGAGTAAACCGAAACAGCGAGCGCATTCCCCGCTGCCCGCAGCGGGGAATCTTCAATATTCGATCATAGATAATACCGGTAATGAAAAAACGATTACGCAAGAAAAAGCATTAAGGTGAGTTCACCGAATGGGGCCGTCAACTGGTCATCACGTGGAACCGCAACACGATCGCGTTCCTGGGAATCTTGGAGCACCTGAACAATCCCGGTTTTAATCCCATCGAATTCGAGAGGTTTAAAAAAAAGCTGAACTCAACAGTTTCATCCTGACCGCCGGAGAATGGCGCGACAAGAACCCGGCGAAAAAAGGCAATATCAGGGATTATGCCGATGTATCGCAACTCGTATGTCTTTCCAATCTTGAAAATCTGAACGCGCTGTTTATCAGTGAAAGCTTACATCAAGGGGAAAGATTGTTTAAGCTTAATAAAATTGCCATCCAGCAGATGAAACTATTGACCGATGACAGGCGGGTAAAGAAGCTGGAGGTAACCAGTGAATAATGAGCGGATGGAATGTAAGCCGGAGAGGGTATGTGGAACTCTTCAATATTCAATTGTTTATTCCGTGTGTTATTGATAATATGACAATATATGGAAACGTTTTCCATCATATATTGGCAAAAGATGGAAAGTTTTCCGCTCTGGGCGGAGAAGATGCTGGAGGGACTGGCGAGATGAAGAAGTCACAAGAGGTCTCCATCGCA